>CAIVAP010000102.1 GCA_903903945.1 uncultured bacterium
GTCAAGTCCGGATCGGTTGCCGAGGTAACGAAGTTCAAATTAGCGCCTTCATTTACGCCCCGCGGACCGATGGCCGCCAACACCGGTGCTTGATCAACGTTGGTCACCGTGATTGCTACTACTTCACTGTCGGCCAACGAACCGTCGGAGGCAATGAAGGTCACATTATAAACACTGGCTTGCGTAAAGTCGGGATTGAAGTTGAAGGTGCCTGTACCATCTAGATTGTCAATGAAAGTCGCATTGGTCGGCAGACCGACCACCGTCATGGTCGGCGTAGTCAAGTCCGGATCGGTTGCCGAGGTAACGAAGTTCAAATTAGCGCCTTCATTTACGCCCCGCGGACCGATGGCCGCCAACACCGGTGCTTGATTACCGGCATCAGTCACCGTAATCGTCACCACTTCACTGTCAGCTAAGGCGCCGTCCGAGGCGATGAAGGTTACGTTGAATACTCCCGCTTGGGTAAAACTCGGATTGAAGTCAAACGTCCCCGTACCGTCGCCATTGTCGGTGTAACTGGCATTGGCGGGAACATCAACCGCCGTCATGGTCGGCGTAGTCAAGTCCGGATCGGTTGCCGAGGTAGCGAAGTTCAAATTCGCCCCTTCAGTTACACCTTGCGGACCGATTGGCGCCAACACCGGCGCCTGCGCTTGGGCTGACGCCTGTCCCAACAGAAGAACGGCGAAGACTATCAAGAAGATCATCTTCCTGTCAGTCGCCCGCAATCTCCAGATATCTCTATGCAACCTCACGTTAACCTCCGAATGTATGGAATAGAATCATATTTCGATTTCGTGTCGAACCAGGACTACCTGAGCGTGAACCGATACTTTCGCGGATTTCGGATTGTACATCTGATTCGTCCTTTCGTCGATCTGCATGTTGAAACCACATATTTTTCAATTGACGGAGGCGGCTTTTGCTGCCGCCTCCGTCTTTGTCGTCACTTCAGCAATACCATCTTCTTGGTCTGTGACTGGTCACCGACCGTCAACCGATAGAAATAGATACCGGACGCGACGGTTTCACCATCCTGATTAGTGCCGCGCCACTTGTAAGTGTATTTGCCGGCGGCCAGTGGCTCGTTGATGATCGTGGCGATCTTTTCACCAAGAAGATTATAGATGATCAACCGCACTTGCCTATTGGCAGAGCCAGAGCCGACCGCAAATTCAATTGTCGTCTCCGGATTGAATGGGTTGGGGTAATTTTGATTAAGTGTGAAGTCGGTCGGTAATGCGGGTTTCAGACCCTTAACCGGAATACCGATTGCATTGGGATCGGACAGGACCGCGGTGTTGATGTGCACATCCTTGCCATCGTAAGTCAACTCACTCGTTGCGACAAGCGGGAGCTTGATCATCGTTCCGCTTCCAGCCGAAATGCGTGAGTTGGATGTGGAACGCGGATAGAGTAACACTACGAGTTTACCCTGGCCGTCATCCCGGTAAGTCAAATACAGTAGCGCTGACTTGTCAGTTGTCTGCGGAGTCAAAAACCGCACTTTATCCGGATTGTAACCGATTTCCACCTGCACTCCGGCAATATCAGTCGGAAACTCGGCGTTTACATCGATAACGTTGCCGGCAACGATGCCGTTGTCGTCTCCCAGACGGACGATCGCCTCCTTACCACTCCATTGTGGCATGTTCGCAGGCGCCGAACCAAAAATGATATTGATAATCGCCACTAGATCGACGACATCCACTGCCAAATTCTTGTCAACGTCCGCCGCGTTGAACTGCCGGGTCGAGAGAGTATGGTCGCCGATGATATAACCGACGGTCACGACCGCGTCCGCCACGTCCACCCGACTGTCACCGTTGACGTCGCCGAATTGGTCTACCACAAAAACCCCCGTGGAGTCGAATTTCAGTTTTACCGAAGCGATTGCCGGATTCGGGTTGGTCGCCTCCCAGGCATTCTCGAAGCGGATTGGTGAGTTACCGGTGGGGGCGTCGGTCCGGATCGTGGCCCAGAAATTGAAGATCGCTGTCCCGGTGGTTTTCGCTCCTATCCGCTGATTGTCCAGCCCGAATGCCACGACGCGTATATTCCCCGGAGAACCGCCGACATTGTCGTAAATCGTGAAATCTGTTAGTCGTTCGGTCGGTACCAGTGAATCGATGATGATAACATTGTTGTTATAAAGGAAATCGAACTGCACACCATAGGCATCGCTCAGGTTGTTTAGATTGACGGGGATCGCCACTCCCGTGAGTCCGGGAATTCCGCCGGAAATCTGGCGATACGTTGTCGATGACGCTGTATACAAGATGTCCTCTGTAGGCGCTGGCGCGCCGACGTTGATTGTCACTGTGCGTTCTGGATCGGCCCAAGCGGTGGAGTCGTCTTTGCAAGAGAATGTGATTGTGAAGTTGCCAACTTGTGAGATGTTTGCCCAGGTGAAGGTACCGGTTGCCGCACCATAACCAATAACCTGCCCGCTGGTGCCAAAGGTTGCTCCGGTCGGAAGTCCACTGGCAATCAGGGTGATTTTCTGAGGCGAGTCAGGATCGGTTGCCTCAACCAGAAAAGTAACTGTCGAAGCCAACTGCACGTTATAGGTAGTCTGAGAAATGGCCTTAATGACCGGCGGGTGATTAGTATGAACCGGTGGTATGCCAACCGTCAGCCATCCGGAAACAAGGGTCGGATATGTCGTTGTATCACCATATCTGTTGGTGTATGAGGTCCACTCTTGTCCCGAACCATCATCGTTGGGGCTGTATATCCGAATCTGCGTAGAATCACCATCGGGGATGCCCGCCTTTACCTGCAATTGGAACTGGAGGAGAACTCCGCGTCCCTTCGGATAGAAGACTGCGCTATGAGCACCGGCGGCGAGCAATCGACCGTGTGTTGAGTCTGGCACTGCCATTTGTAGTGGAATCCAGTCGAAGACATTGGTTACTGACAAACCCCGATCGACGAGAGCTACGCTGTCGTACGCGTTCGTCCCATCCGTCTTGGTTACGAACTTCACGACACTTGTGTCGATCTGGAAGAAGGCCGTCATACCAATAAGCGTAGCGGTGCTATTTGTTACCAGTAATTGGACATCCACAATACTGCCGGCCGCTGCCGTAAGGCTTACAACCTTGAAAGTGTCGGCCGCCGAGTACTGGCCCATTGCCGGTGTCAAACAGGCGGCGAAGGCCAAGATTGTCAGAGTGAGAAGCAATTGTCTTATCATGTGATTACCTCTATTTATGTCTTAGAGAAATTTTCTTCAGATCCAAACACAGCTACCTCCTGATCAAACAGAAGATTTTGCGGCAGCGCCGCCGTTCGACATTCCGTGCGAACTTGATTCTTCATCTGATCCTCCCTCACTTTAGCAACACCATTTTTCTCGTCAGTTGCCGATCACCGACGCGCAATCGGTACAAATAGACTCCGGATGCCAATTGTGCTCCCGTGTCATCGGTCCCGTCAAACCTGACGGTGTGCTTTCCAGTCGGCTGGTTACCTGTGGACAATACTCGGACTCTCTGTCCGAGGCAGTTGTACACTTCCAGAGAAACATCCCCGGCCTTTTCCAACGAGTACGATATGACCGTCTCCGGATTAAACGGATTGGGACAATTCTGTTCAAGATCAAAACTCTGCGGCAGAGCACCGCCCGAAACATCGCTGGTGAGAGCTATGGGAGTGCCGTTTATGTCGACAATTTCTTGTGACACCAACTCCGCTGACGAATTTGTTGTCAGTCGGAATAGGCCATTTCCGTTGGCAGCGAACGTGCTGCCCTTTGAACTCAGAACCAGTACTCGCAGTAGGTTGCCGTCGTGAGCTGAACGCAGTTCCATACCTGCCAGCACAGGCAGTGCTACACAATTGACCGGATCGTCGCCCTCTATGCGGAAAGTCATCAGCGCGCCGGCGACTTCTCTGTTGCTGGTAAGCTTGTAGACTAACCCGTCGACAGTAGTCTCTAATTCTGATTCCGCACTGGCCATCCCAGCAAAGGCGTTGATCTTTAGCACGTCGCCGACAATGATGCGAAGCAGATAAACCAGATCTCCGATCGTTCCCGGCAAGCCGTCTTGATTGACATCACTGCTGACCCAGCGTACGCCATTAAGAGGGTAATTGGTCGGGTTCAGGAAGTAGTTTGTGAAATAGACCGCGTCCGCAATTTCCATTGGCACGAGATTTAGATTCAGATCCCCGATTAGGGCATCATACTTCTTAATCAGCACACTACCTGAAGTCAAACTCACTTGAGAACGGGGTAGTATAGTCCCGTCCGGTAGATAGATGATATTCTCAGTATTGCTGAGTGAGTCGAGAATTCTGAACTCCACGCGCGAGAACTGCCCGGCAAGATTGGGATCGGGACAAGTAGCAAATCGCAAGTACGCAACCGCACCATCGCCCGGAGGCAACGGGTTGCTGCCAACGATGGCTGGGTCCGCGTGACCATTAAGAAACAACCTACCGTCACCAAGCCCCTGGGCCGCGAACGGATACCAACTCTTGGTGCGAATCGAGTCGCGCATAAACGAAAGGGGAGTCAGCAGTGATGGATCATACTCGATCGTCAGGTGGAAACCCGCAACATCCACACGATTGTGCAAATTGATCGGAATCGTCACGACTTCGTTAGAGAACGCTTGCTCGTTAGACAACGACAACTCGATTGGCAACGTCGCCAGCAGTTGCAGAGCAACCTCTTTGTGAGCGGTGCCGCCGGATTCATCCAGCGCCACGATGTCAAGACCGTAGTTGCCTGAATCAGCGAGACTGCTACCCCAAATTATGTATCCGGGATTGCCGGAATATATTTGTGCTCCGAGTGGAAGATTGGTCACGGAAAAGGTGATCGACTCCAGATCAGGATCACCGGCCATCAGCGGGATAAAAACTGAATCACCGGAAAATGCGGTGACTGAGCCGCTGGTACTGATCTGGGGCGGTCTATTGATGTTGATAACCTTGATCGGCACATCCATCTGCACAGCGATGCTGCCGTCGGTGGCCACAAAACTCGCAACAAAAGGCGAACCGGAAGCCGAACCCGGTCCGAGATACGGTATCGTCCAACTGAACGTGCCCGTGCCATCACCGTTGTCTTTGAACTTTGCCGATGGTGGTAGCTTCCCGCCATACAGGCGAACGGCACTGCCTTCGGGGTCGCGTGCTGTCACGCCGAACGAAAGGGTCTCGCCCTCATTGATCAGCTTGGTTGACATCGGTTCAAATTCCGGCCCCGCGTTATTGGCGCCTGCCAGCAAGTTGCCGGCGACGAAAATCGGGAATATCGAAATAGACTCATAGACCGAAAGCGTGCCGTCCGGACTGATGATCTTGCTCTCCACCGTCACCGTGTCCCTGATCCCGTAAGGGTCAGACTGGCAAAGTGTTCGCGCCGGCAAGGCCGCCACGGTCAGCGCCATCATGAGGCTATATATAATGAGTCGTTGCAGAATCATGATCTTTCCTGTCCCGTTCCGGGCACAATCGTCTCTGTAATCCACGCAACCCTTTCGAGCAACATATGTGCCAATGTCAGACCGGGGGTGCCAGAATCACCGCGAGGGCCGCTTTCCTCGAGCGACGAATTGTTCGCAAGGCAACTTTCTGCAATCAAGTAAGTTAGTCTGTCTAACCGCCAAAGGGCGTGCACTGAAGTACAAATAGAACGTGAGTATTTCGAAAGTGCGAATACGCTGTGTTGCACAGCGTCCAATAATTGTGTGCAATCTCTTGCAATCATTCCTAACAGCTCCAAAAAAAATAGCCTGGCAGACGAACTCCATGTGTGCGTCACTTTGCCAAGCTGGATCAGTCACATCGTTCGTAAGCCGTTAGAAATTCAGTCTTTAACTACCTCCGGTCTTTCTTCTTTAGACTCTCTCACTTGGTTCAAGATATGGGGAGATTTTACTCTCCCCATATCCATAAAAAAGATAACCCCGATGGATTACTTCATCAGCACCATTTTCTTGGTGTCGGAGTACGAACCGGCGTTCAACTTGTAGAAGTAAACACCGGACGGAACCATCGAGGCATCCCACTCAACAGAGACATTACCAATGTTGTTGCCGCTGAAGTTCTTCACCAGCTGGCCAGCAACGTTGTATATGCTCAGCGTCCACTCGGTCTGGTTCGGCAGAGCAAAACCAAGCTTCGTGGTCGGGTTGAACGGGTTGGGAACGTTCTGTGAAAGCGCAAACGAGGTCGGCAGAGAGATCTTGTTGACCCGAGCATTGAGCATGTTACCA
>CAIVAP010000103.1 GCA_903903945.1 uncultured bacterium
AGACTCACTCACCACGGCGAAGTACGAATATGCCTTGGGTGGTGACGGTTATTGTTCGGCATCTTATATTAGCTTAGTCGTTGCCGTCCAACCGCAAGGGATTCCTGGTCGAGTAGGAGGTAGTGCTGTGCATGGTGCGCCCTTCGACCGTTCGACAAGCTCACGGCTCAGGGCGAACATCGTGCACACTCTGCCGCTAATCACCCGACCCACAGAGCACTCCGGGGTGACCTTCGGTGCCGCAACCAGCGTTCTACTAACTGGGGGTGAGGGAGATTTATCTACAAGAACACTACAAAAACGCCCTCACCCTCGGTCCCTCTCCCAGAGGAAGAGGAAAGAAAGGGACAGTGTCGGGTTCGGCGCTACGCTGCGAACCCGACATACGAAACTGGCTTATTCCAGCTCGGTTAGCCCCTCGCGGATAGCGTACTTCGTCAACTCGGCGATGGTATGCAGCCCAAGCTTATCCATGACCTGTTTACGGTGCGTCTCGACAGTCTTCACACTGACATTGAGGTGGCTGGCGATCTCTTTCGTGTTCCTGCCTTCAGCGAGTAATTGCAGAACTTCACGTTCACGTGCGCTGAGCAAGGTATAGACCGTAGGGCCTGTCTTTCCGGCCATCAGTATATAGTCCTTCACGACAATGTTTGTGATCCTGCGACTCAGATAAACCTGATTGCTCACAATAACGCCAACCGCATTGAGCACCTCCTCGATCGCAGAGTCCTTCAGCAAGTAGCCACATGCCCCCGCCTTGAGCGCCTCGATCACAAAACGCCGGTCGGCATGCATCGACAACACAATCACGCGGATCGCCGCGTTCTGGGAGAGAATCTGGCGGGTCGCTTCGATGCCGTTCAGCTTGGGCATGGAGATATCCATCAACACAATATCAGGCGCCAGTTCCTGAGCCAGGCGGACAGCGGACACACCGTCTTCGGCCTCTCCAATAATCTCGATGTTCGGTTGTTTAGCCAACAACGAGTGTAGCCCGCTGCGGAACAATCGATGATCATCAACCAGCAGAATACGCGTGATGGCTGATCTATCATGCGTGCTCACGATGGCGCCTCCAAAGTTGCCGTGGTCCCTTTCCCCACTATCGAGCAAATCTCGAATTTGCCATCGAGATATTTTAATCGCTCTCTGACACTGAACAGGCCGAATGTACTCGATGTAATAGATGCTGATTCCAGCATCGCCATGTCGAACCCCTTCCCGTTGTCAGCAATGGCGATCTGAAAATTCGCTTTGCCGCTGGCAATCGTCACCGTCACTCGTTTTGCTTGTGAATGTTTGGCAGCGTTCATCAGAAGCTCGTGTACGCATTTGAACAGTACGATCTGTACCTCTTCTCGTAGCGCGATCGAATTGCCATTCGAAACCACCTGCACTTTGAAACCATACTTGCTTTCAAAGTGCTCTGCCAACCACTCGATTGCAGCTATCAGACCAAGCTCATAAAGAATCGGGGGGCTGATTTCGAACGTCAGACTGCGAGTGTATTGAATAGTCTTGTCAAGCAACATCAGGATTTCATCAATGCCATCTTCAAAACCACAGAAAACCGCATTGCTCCTAAATTCGGTCACGCGCATGCGGACAATGGCCAACGCCTGACCGATATGATCGTGCAAATCCGAGGCGATAGCGCGCCGTTCACGGGCCTCAGCCAGCGATAGCTCGGAATTGAGTTTGCGGAGTTGTTCCTGAAAAGCGGTAATCTGCTGCCGCGCTCTCATCTGTTCGGCGATCTGTGCCTGCAAAGCTTCGTTGGAGGCGCTCAGGGCGGCTGTACGTTCTCTCACTTGTTGCTCAAGGTTATCGTGTGCTTTGCGGAGGGCATCGTCGGCGAGTAGGTGCTGGAAATATGACCGCAGCATCTCCGCCAACGATTCAATCAGATCGCGCTCTTCCGAGAGAAAAGGACCTTCCGTTTCTTCCGGTCTCTGCTCAAGATAACGCACTTCCACGCTGCCGCTGTCGCCGCTGCCGGTATTGAATACCACTGACTGTACCCAGGGCGTTTCCGCGTAATTGGGGGTCGCGACGTCGTAATGTCCAAACCGAATTCGCGCCGCCGTGATCTCAGGATACTGCCAGGCATCCGGCAACAACCCGACAACGTCGCGGATAACATCAGCGGCCGGACGCTGGTTGTCCTGAAGCAAACGCGCGGTGCGGTGCAGAGCGGTCAATTCCTTGACACGTTCGCCAAGCTTATGAAGAATCTCATCTCTCACGCCGCAAGTATAGCACAATCCCCTGGGCTGAGCAAATGCCGCAGTAAGGGATTACGAAGTCAAAAATCAGGATATGCCTGATTGATCGAATGTGGTGACTTCGTATTCTGTTCTTGAAGAGTACGTTACTTCACAGGAGGATTATCGTGTTCGATACAGGCAATACCGGTTTTATGCTCGTGGCGACCAGTTTGGTGATGTTGATGACACCCGGACTGGCGTTTTTCTATGGCGGACTGGTGGGACGCAAGAATGTGCTGACCATCATGATCCAGAGTTTCGTGTCTATGGGGGTCACGACCATCGTCTGGTGGGCGGTTGGTTATTCGCTCTGCTTTTGAGGGGGTGAAGGTGGCATCATCGGCAACCTTGACATGGCCTTTATGATCGGTGTCACTCTGAACACCGTGTCGCCATTTGGCAGCGGCAACATCCCCGAGTTCGTTTTCATGGCTTATCATATGAT
>CAIVAP010000104.1 GCA_903903945.1 uncultured bacterium
ACAGCACTTCACGCGCCAATTTCGGAGAGTTGGGTTGGTTGGTAGTCGAGAATCTTCCCGCCGAGTACAAATCTGCCGTGGGCACGCTGGTAAACGGCCAAGTCAGCGAGCCGATTTGGTCGACCGACGGGCTGCACCTCCTCAAGGTGCTCGATCGCAAGGAATCCCGGCCGGTTTCTCTGGCGGATGACTGGGACGGGTTAAAGGAAATGACTCGTCGCCAGAAATCGGAGCTGGTGATTGCCGGTATCGTCAATGAGATGAAGGATAAAGTCTACCTCGAAGTGCGCGATTTCTGATGCGACTCGATCAATTCTTGCAGAAGACCGGAATTGTCAAGCGCCGTAGTCTGGCCAAAGAGATTTGTGATCGCGGTCTAGTGGAAATCGGTGGCAGGAGGGCCAAGGCCGCACACGAGGTTACCCCAAAGGAAATTCTCACGGTCAAGTTCCATGACCGGCGCTGTACATACACTGTACTTGGCATTCCGCAGGGGAATGTCAAGAAAGAAGACCGCGTCGAGTATGCACAGTTGACCAATGAGGAACGCTTTCATGAGGAATAACGCCACTGCAACTTCACGAGATCAACAAGAAAATTGAATCGGCAATCGTCGTCGGCCTGCAATTGCGCAACACCGATGATGCGGCTTTCCACGAATCACTGGAAGAACTGAAGGAACTCGTGGTCTCTGCTGATGCCCAGGTTGTCGGCATGGTCACACAGAAACGACCGTCGCCGGACAGCCGTACGTTTGTCGGCACCGGCAAAGTTGCCGAATTGAAAGACCTGATTGCCGCGACAAATGCGAATCTTGTTGTGTTCGATGAGAAGCTTTCGCCGGCGCAAGTCAGGAACCTCGAGAATGAGTTGCAGCTCAAAGTGATTGATCGTGGTAGTCTGATTCTCGACATTTTCGCCAAACGCGCTCATACCGCTGAAGCCAAGATTCAAGTCGAATTGGCGCAGTTGCAGTATCTGCTACCACGGCTTACCCGCTTGTGGACGCACTGGAGTAAACAGTACGGTGGCGTTGGCACGCGCGGTCCCGGCGAGACTCAGTTGGAAGTCGACCGCCGCGAAGCCAAGACCAAAATTGCCAAACTGCGAGAACGGCTGGAAAAGGTCAGTCGTCAGCGTGACACCCAGCGCCAGCGACGAATGGATACTTACAAGATCGCTTTGGTCGGGTATACGAATGCCGGCAAATCGACGCTGTTCAATCTGTTGACCAAGGCCGGTGTTTGGGCCGACGACAAGCTTTTCTGCACTCTGGATGCCGTAACTCGTTATTTCCCTTTAGGTAATCAACAACGCATTGTGATTTCGGACACCGTTGGCTTTATCAAGAAACTGCCACATGAATTGGTGGCATCATTTGCATCGACACTTGATGAAGTCAGATACGCCAATCTCCTGCTGGTCGTTGTGGACATTTCGCACACGAACTGCGCCGATCACTATCAGAAAACGTTGGAGGTTCTGGAGCAGATTGGCGCCGAAAAGGTGCCACGATTACTGCTTCTGAACAAGTCTGATCTGGTTGACGCGGCTGGCCTACCCCCACTTGACTTGAATTTTAGCCCGGCGCGGATATTTGTGGTTTCAGCCAAAACCCAAGCAGGAATCGACAAATTGCTAAATTTCCTGACTGACTACGTCGATATAGAAACGAGAGGTCTTCAGAGGAACCAAGCTAACAACAATGGCGAAGCGCGAAATTCTAATCGTTGACGACAATCCAAATATGGCGTCTCTCCTGTCGGAGATGCTGGACGTCTTTGACCTACGAAGCCGCATTACTAACAACGGTGAAACGGCGCTGGAAATGATCCAGAGTGAGGATTTTGCTCTCGTGATTACCGACCTGAAGATGCCCAAAATGTCGGGCACAGAGCTACTCACCGCGATCAAGGGCAAGCACCCGAATCTTCCCGTAATTGTCATTTCCGGTTACAATGTCGCCTCTGCCGAAGGTCAGGTAGTTGAAGGTCTCGCCAACGGTTTCATTCATAAGCCGTTTAAGATGACCGATATCCAGTCTGTGATCGAGCAGTTTCTGTAATCCCTGTAATCGCTCGCACAAGCATCAAGCGCTTTCATGACAGTCAAACTTTTCGTTGCGTCCCTATGCGGCTCGCCGTATAATCGTGTAATGTTATGAACGGCGAGGGAGCGGTAATCCGCAACTGCAGGGAGTTTCTGGAGAAACTCGGGGAAGCCGCCAAACGCTGTGGTCGCAGCATTGAGGATATCACCGTTGTCGCTGTTTCCAAGACTCGTCCGCTGGAAGACGTGCTTGAGGCAGCGACTGCCGGGATGAAGCATTTCGGCGAAAACCGGGTGCAGGAAGCCGAGCGGAAATATGTCGGGATTTCTCGGAATTTCCGACTCCACATGATCGGTCATTTGCAGTCGAACAAGGTCAGGGATGCCGTTGCCCTATTCGATGTGATTCAGTCCGTCGATTCGCTCAGACTTGCCGAAATCCTCGACCGGGAATTCGATCAGGCTGAAAAGACCGGCGAGATCATGCTGGAGGTCAACACTTCGGGCGAACCGCAGAAGTATGGTTTTGCGCCACAGGAGGTTGTTGCTGCTGCCGGCAACATCTTCGAACTGACGAACGTTCGACTTACGGGTCTGATGACAGTTGGACCGCTGACGGAAGACGAAGCGGCAATCCGCGATTCGTTCGGCGAGTTGCGACAGTTGTTTGACAAGGTCAAGGCAGAACATGCAGGCAGAGAGGAATTTGGTTCGCTGTCGATGGGAATGTCTGATGATTATGAGATTGCGGTGGAAGAAGGCGCGACCATGATTCGCGTAGGCAGAGCGCTGTTTGGACCAAGGATAACACAGGGATAGCATAGGAAAGGATGTCGTTATGGCAATCACTCCGGTAGAATTGCGCAATATGAGATTCGAACGCAAGTTCCGCGGTTATGATCCATTCTATGTGGACACGATCATTGCCGAAGCGGCAACTGAAATGGAAAAGCTGATCGATGCCAATTCCGAGCTATTGCGTCAGTTGAAGCACCTGGAAGAGCGGTTGTCCAGCTTTCATAATATCGAGCAATCGTTGAAAGCTACGCTACTGACTGCGCAGCAGGCTGCTGAGGGGACTGCCCGAGCTGCTCAGCGGGAATCGGAAGCGCGGCTGCAAGAAACCGAAGTTGTCTGCAAACAACTCCAGGCGGAATACATGGCTGAAGTCGAGCGGATCAAGTTGGAGATCGCCTCTTTGCGGATGCAGAAGGCCCGTTTCTTGGCGGAATTAAAGTCGCTGATCGAAGGCCATTATCATATGATCGAGGAACGACAGAAGATCGAACGGGAGACCGCGCCGGAACTGGCGACAACTCACGACGAATAACTACTACGCCCATAGCAATTCAGAACCATTTCGGGTTTGAAGGCCACGGGCTTGTAAATCAGCAGATTGGGAGATATACGATGACATTGGTTGACCAGATCAACGAAGCCGCCGGCTTCATTCGCACCAAGACCAAGATGGCGCCTGAGATTGGCATCATTCTTGGTACCGGCCTTGGTAAGCTTGGGGAAAAAATCACGGTCGAGACGACTATTTCCTACGAACAGATTCCGCATTTCGCGGTGTCGACGGTCGAAGGACACGCCGGTCGCTTGATTTTCGGAACGCTTAGCGGCAAGAAGGTGGTCGCCATGCAAGGGCGATTCCATTTCTACGAGGGCTACTCGATGGAGCAGGTGACCTTCCCGGTGCGGGCGATGAAGGCACTTGGCATCAAGGTGCTGATTGTGTGCAACGCCACCGGTGGTCTAAATCCGCAGTTCAGGAAAGGGGATATGGTGTTGATCACGGATCACATCAACTTCCAAGGGCAGAATCCGCTTCTGGGTCGCAACGATGACAAATTAGGGTCTCGTTTCCCGGATATGTACAACTGCTATGACAAAGATCTGCTGAATCTAGCGGAGGAGACAGCGTTGAAGCTGGGTTATAAAGTTAATCGCGGCGTTTATGTGGGAGTAACCGGTCCCAATCTCGAGACCGCAGCAGAGTATCGGATGCTGCGCACGATGGGGGGGGATCAGGTCGGCATGTCGACAGTACCGGAAGTCATCGTAGCCCGCCATCAGGGAACGAAGGTACTGGGGGTGTCAATCATCACCGATATGGGACTTCCCGATCATCTTGAGCCATGCAGTCACGAAAAGATTCTGGCATCAGCGGACATGGCAGAACCGAAGATGACGGAATTGATCGCTGCCGTAATCGAAAGGATGCAGCTTTGAGGTTTGACGAGCTAAAATCCGATTTTTCGTTTCCAAAACTTGAAGAGGAAATACTGAAGTACTGGGACGAGACTGATACTTTTCACCAGGGCATCAAGCTTCATAAAGACGCTCCTCGGTTCTCGTTCTATGAGGGACCGCCGACGGCGAACGGTTTGCCGGGAGTGCATCACGTCATCGCCCGCACGGTCAAAGATATGGTCTGCCGTTACAAACAGATGCGCGGCTTTCTAGTCGACCGCAAGGCGGGTTGGGATACGCATGGTTTGCCTGTGGAGATTGAGGTTGAGCAAGCGCTCGGTCTAAAGACCAAGAGTGACATCGAGAAATACGGCGTGGCTGCTTTTAACGACAAGTGTCGCCATTCGGTTTTCAGGTACAAGAAAGATTGGGACGAACTGACCAGACGTATCGGCTACTGGCTTGATCTGGACAAATTTTACATAACCTGCGACAACAATTACATCGAGTCAGTCTGGTGGATTCTGGCACAGTTTTATAATCGCGGTATGCTGTACAAGGGGCACAAGATTCTGCCATACTGCCCGCGCTGCGGTACGGGGCTGTCGTCGCATGAGGTCGCCCAAGGATATCAGGATGTTAAAGACCCATCGATTTTTGTCCGCGCTGAGTTGGTGGACGAACCGGGGACCAAGTTCCTCGTTTGGACAACCACCCCCTGGACGCTGATTTCCAACGTGGCGCTTGCGGTTGCGGCGGATGCGGATTACATCAAAGTCAAACGCGGTGACGAGAAGCTGATACTCGCCGAGTCGTTGGCTGACCGGGTGTTGGGCACGGATTACGAAGTCCTCGAGCGGTTCAAGGGTTCAACGCTGGAATCCAAGACGTACAAGCCGTTTTTCACCTACTTCGACGGGAAGTACGACAAGATCTGGTTCGTCACGATCGCCGACTTCGTGACGCTTCAGGACGGCACTGGTATCGTGCACATGGCCCCAGCCTTTGGCGCAGACGACTACAGTGTTGGTTTGCGCTATGGCTTGCCAATATTGCAGGCAGTGGAACCTGACGGTACGTTGCCAAAGGAAGTCACGGACTACGCGGGCAAGTTCATCAAGGATGCCGATCCGCTAATCATCAAGGATCTCGACAAACGCGGCATCTTGTTCAAGAAAGAAATGTACGAGCATTCGTATCCGCACTGCTGGCGCTGCAGATCGCCACTGATTTACTACGCGCGCAAGTCGTGGTACATCAAGACCTCCGAGTTCAAGAGACAACTGCTGGAACGCAACGGGGAGATCAATTGGGTGCCCCCTGAGATCGGTACCGGTCGCATGGGCGAGTGGCTGGAAAACAACGTTGACTGGGCATTGTCGCGCGAACGTTACTGGGGCACACCGTTGCCGCTCTGGATTTGCGACAAATGCGACAAAATCACGGCGATCGAATCGATAGAGATGCTCAGGAAATATGCGGTCGATTTTCCGGAGAAACTCGACCTGCACAAACCTCATATCGATCAAATCCACTTACAGTGTCCCTGCGGCGGCAAAATGAATCGTGAGCCGGAGGTAATTGACTGCTGGTTCGATTCCGGTTCAATGCCGTATGCGCAATACCATTATCCGTTCGAAAATAGGGAGTTGTTCGAGGCCAATTTTCCGGCGGAATTCATCAGCGAAGCGACCGACCAAACGCGTGGCTGGTTCTATTCTCTTATCGCGATCGGTACGCTGTTGTTCAATAAGCCGGCGTTCAAAAACGTTGTCGTCATCGGCTTCATCCTCGACAAGAAGGGGAAGAAGATGTCGAAATCGCTCGGCAATGCCGTTGATCCGTTTGCGGTGGTCAACAAATACGGCGCCGATGCACTGCGCTGGTACCTGCTGGAGGTCAATCAGCCGCACCAGACGACGCGCTTCGACGTCGAAGGCGTCGCGGAGACCCAACGGAAGTTTCTCGATACTTTGAAGAACACCTATGCTTTCTTTGCAATTTACGCCAATATCGACGGTATCAAAGATCGCGCCGAAAAGCAGTGTGGCGGCGATATTGGCAGACTGCTGGAATCGCTGGCGGGCGCGCCACAGGAAATCGATCTCTGGCTGCAATCGCGAGTGGCGAGTTTGACCAAGGATATTGGCGCCGCGTATGATCGTTATGACCTCACTCGCGCCGTGCGGCAGATTGACAACTTCGTGATCGACGAACTCTCCAACTGGTATGTCCGTCGTTGTCGCCGCCGCTATTGGGCATCAGGTGATACCCCCGACAAATTCCGCGCTTATTTAGAACTGCATAACGCGCTGGTGAATATCACACTGATTTCGGCACCTGTGATACCATTCCTGAGTGAGAAGCTCTTCCTCGAATTGGGTAACAAAGGCTCGGTGCATCATCAAGCATTTCCGTCATTTGACGAGACACGGATTAGCCCCGCGCTTGAGGAGCGAATGGACGCAGCGATCAAGCTGGTTACGCTGGGTCGTTCTGCGCGCAATACGGTACAAATCAAAGTGCGTCAACCACTTCAGGAGATGAAGGTCAAACTGCCGGTCAGTGTGGACGAAACTAATGTTGCACCGCTATTGCAGGTGGTCGCCGAGGAGATAAACGTCAAAGAGATTACTTTCGTCGCCGACACTACGCAGGTGGCGGAATACACGGTGATTCCGAATTTCAAAGAACTCGGTCCCAAGGTCGGCTCGGCGATAAATTCCCTCAAGGCGGCGCTGGCGTCACTGTCCGAAAACGAGATCAAGACGCTGCTGGCGACCAATGAACTGAAGGTCGCCGCCGACGGGCGAACGTTCCATCTAACAGGTGACGAAGTGCAGGTGCGGCTTACGGGCAAGAATAACTACGCTGTGGCTGCGGATGGTGGTTATACAGTGGCACTGACCACGGAAATCACCGCCGAACTGCGCGACGAGGGTTTTGCGCGTGAATTGGTCAACAAGATTCAGAATATGCGCAAGGATGCTGATTTCCAGGTGACCGACACGATTACGGTCAATATCGTCTCCTCTGAGCGTATAGTGGCTGCCGCGAGGAAGCATCTGGTGTATCTGAAGCGGGAGACGCTGGCTAACGCGGTCGATTTTGTCGACACTGCTGATGGATTTCGTCGGGAGTGGGATGTTAACGGCGAAGCGGCGACGCTGATAATCAGGCGATAGATTTCGCTTGCCGAATGAGCGGTTTATCGAGTATAATATTATGCTATGGAGTAATTGGGCGACCTCGACAGAAAGCTGAGATTATGCGCAAGCGCGAACTGGAAAGATTCGAAAAACTGCTGTTGAAGAAGCGAGATGAACTCCTCAAAGAGTTGGGTTTGCTCAAGAGCAATAATTTGGGCACGACAACAAAGGAAGCGACGGGCGACCATTCCAGTTATTCCTTTCACATGGCCGATCTTGGCACCGATGCCATGGAACGTGAGAAGGCGTTTATGCTGGCCTCAAAGTCGGGACGGCTGCTCCATCACATCAACGAGGCTCTGCGGCGTATTCAGGACACTTCCTACGGCAAGTGCATAACCTGCGGCAAGAACATAAGTGTGCAACGTTTGCTGGCGGTGCCGCACGCTCGTTACTGCATCGAGTGCAAAGAACGCGAAGAGACTGAGAAGACAACGGCGGTGCGTAAGCAGTAACCGCATGGTATGGCCTGATTCCTTCTCCTGGTCATCGGCAAACAAGTATTTGCTGAGACTCTCCCTGATTTCCGTTATCGTCCTTGTACTGGATCAAATCACGAAACAAATTGCCGTTAGTCATCTGGCCGCGCTTGAAAAGTATCAAGTGTGGGGGGATCTCGTGCAGTTCACGCTGGTTTTTAACGAGGGGGGTGCGTTCTCCACCCGACTTGGTTCGCCTCTGTTTTACGCGATAGCTTCGGTCGTAGTGATGGCTTTCGTAATCGGATTTCTCTACCGCGAGGCCGGCCGGAACAAAGTGCTGGACTTGGCTCTGTCGTTTGTCGTTGGTGGGGCACTTGGCAATTTGATCGACCGCCTGCGCTTCGGCTCGGTGATCGATTTTATCGACGTCGACTTTCCCGATATCCACCTTGCGCCCGGCAAATTCCTCTTCTGGAATTTCCCCGGCTACGAATTGATCCGCTGGCCAGTGTTCAACCTCGCCGATTCCGCCGTTGACGTGGGCATGGTATTGATCATTGCAGTTTTGCTCTTCGGTTCAAAGAGAAGTCAGAATGCCGATTATTCGTGTAGTAGTTGATCCCAACGGGGCGGGACAGCGGGTTGACATCTATCTGGCTCAGGCGGGCATAGGTCTGTCGCGCAGCCAGGTCAAGCGGCTGTTTGGCGAAGAGAGGGTCACGGTTGTCGGCAAGAAGGTTCGGGTGTCACACCTTGTCTCCAGTGGCGAGGAAATCCTTGTCGATCACTTGGAAGAACGACAGGTCGATTTTGCCGCCGAGGATTTGCCTGTCAACATTGTCTATGAAGATGATGATCTGGCAGTGATCAACAAAGCGGCAGGTATGGTCACTCATCCGGCGCCCAAAAACCGGACGGGGACTCTCGCGAATGCGCTTTTGTACCGTTTTACGCAACTCTCTTCCGGTCATGCCAAGGGCTACCCCGGGTTAGTCCACCGCCTTGATAAAAACACTACCGGCCTGTTAGTGGTCGCCAAAAATGATCGCGCTCATACAGAATTGTCCGCGCAACTCCAGCAACGGACACTAAAACGTGAGTATCTGGCCCTGGTTTGGGGGACACTCCGGCCGCCTGAAGGGACTATCTCGGCGCCTATTGGGCGTTCCCGCGCCGACCGCCGAATTATGACCTCGGGCAGTCTAAAACCGCGTGAAGCCATTACTTTGTATCAGACCATTGAAAGCTGGGGCTGGTTGAGCTATATTGAAGTAGGTCTCAAGACCGGCCGGACTCACCAGATTAGAGCGCACCTGAAAGAGTCAGGCCATCCGGTGTTTGGAGATCCGGAATACGGTGGTCGGGCGACACGTTTGACCGGTATCGAGGCAAACCATCGACCGTTCGCGCGGCTGCTATTGGAAAAAACGTCCCGGCAGCTCTTGCACGCTGCTCGTGTGGAGTTCACTCATCCGACAACCGGTGAGCGCGTCGAATTTCGGGTCAATTTGCCGGAAGATTTTAGACAGGTTCTGGAGCTTGTCCGTCTAAACCAATAGCGGTTCCTCGTCGGAAGGCGCCGATCGGCTGGGTTGTAACTTGCGCGGAAGTGGAAATCCAGACTTTAGACAGCGGAGAATTCTTTGATTGAGTGCGTCGCGTGACGCTCGACTTTGACGAATAGAGGAAGAATCATGAAAAGACAGTGGACGATTATTCTCCTTGCGACGGTTTTGTTGTCTCTGGCGGTGGGTTCAAGTGCGGAGGCCGGACGCAAGGCCCGACCATGGCCGGATATCAGTCTTTCAACGGTGCCTTCGATAGTGTGGATGGCGAATTCATGGGCCTACGAAATTAACCACCGTTCCCCCACCTATCTCGGCGATCTCGACAAGATGTATGTCTCCTTCGCTTTCGGTTACGGCAAAAACAGCAATTCGCTGGACAAGTTGGATGGCGAACCTGGCAGCCGTTACGGATATTCATTCTACCGCGCCATCGACTACAAGAACTCCGATTTCCGGCTCGACATGTACTCCAACCTTGGCAAGACCACGTACGGTTCGCTTTGGGTGGTTTATGGTAGGGATCGCAACGAAAAGACCAAGAAGCCGTTCCTGGAGGCCGTACCGTCCCGACTCAGTTTCAAGACCGCGTTTGCATGGAAACCAAAAGAAAATCTGACGTTGGGAATATCCGGTGCAATCAGTAACTACCCGTCGTCATACGTCTTCGCCCTGCAGCCAAGCGTTCCGGTAGTCAATGACTCGCAGTTGAGTCTGCCCTCTCGCGACGGTGAGAATCTGGTAGGCGAGGTTGACTTGCTGTACCGCACGAAGAGCAACATGGATATCATTGTCGGTGGCATTTTCCAACGCCTCTACGAGAAATTCGATGCCCCGGATGCACCCCTTCGTGCTGATGGCACCCCAAATAACTATAAGGATACTGCGACCGTCAAAGAATACATCTATAGCGGCGCCCCCCGCGTGTCAGTGAAAAAGACATATCCATCAGGGAGTTACTGGCGCGCCGGCGGTACGTTCTATTTTAGTCTTTATGACTATCAATATGCCGGAGCCAGCAAGTATGACTATCCGAGTCTCTACAACCCTTCCTACCGCCTGCAAAGGTTTGAGACGCTTGTGCCCAAATGGAAGGTTTATGCCGACGGCACCAAGGCGCTGGGGGCCAACGCCGCGCTTTATGCTTGTGTAGAGACGGGCAGATATCCAAACGCGCTAACCAGGAAGGATACTGATTTTGTGCCCTTGCGGATGTCTCTGGTTGATCTTGTGGATCTGTCGTCAACGTCCTTACGCGTCGATTTCACGGGCAAGCTCACCCGCATTTTTAGCGGCATGATTGGGTTTGAAGTGCGTCAGTTCGCCAACGGCGATGACAAGACGCTACTGGACGATCGATCAATGTATCTCAAGCTGCGCGCCGGAGGTGCGACACGTTTCTATCGCAACCTCTGGTGGTCGATCCGCGTGCCCGACTTTCGGCTGTACACTTCGAAAGGACTCGGCTCGGCGATTCTGTTTGAGAACAAGTCGTATATCGAGACGGATATTTTGTTCCTCGGGCTGTAACGAAGTCAGACACAAGTCTCAGGGCGACCCGCGTATCGCAGTGTCGCCCTTTTTCTTTGCAGCTTGACGTCACGCCGCGAGTTGGCGTGACCTGCGAGACTCCACATCAACGCTGATTGAAGTAGACGGGACGCAGCGAGCGACAGAAAGGTCCACCGGGCGCTGGCTTGGATGGGGTACAAGGTGGCTTGTAGGAGCGACTTCAGTCGCGACATGCTTTCTCTGACACAACAGCGACACTCAGCAAGACGCCGCAAAACGGACTTATTCAACAGTCCCATAAAAAAGGGCGCGGAAACCACGCCCTCAAGTGCAAGTATCTGCCGTAATCAGGTCAAATCAATACGCCATAGTCTTCTCGGCTTCGGCAACGATCTGCTCCATCTGGGGCAGGCAGGCACGGTCTCCGTCGGGACCATAGGCGACTCGTGCATCAATAGCTGTGATCATGCCGATCGGTGCATCGAGATAACCGAAAGCATCCGAGGAGGTAATCGTCGCCGATATCGTGGGACCGACACCACCGGGGAAGCGATCCTCCGAAACGATCAACACGCGGGCGCACTCCATAGCCGACTTGCGAATCGTCTCTTCATCCAACGGTTTGAGCGTGCGCAAGTCAATAACGCGCGCATGAATACCTTTTTCTTCCAGAAGCTGGGAGGCACGCAAGCACATTGGCAAGGTGATGCCATAAGAAATAATCGCCAAATCACGATTCGCTTCGTTATAGACCTTGGCCTGGCCGAAGGGGATCATGTAATCAAGCGGCGGATATGGCCGTTCGATGTTGACGCCATCCCACTCGCGACGATTGTACAACGCCACAGCCTCACAGAAAAGAACCGGATCATTGGACGCTACTGCGGTTCGGAACAAGCCGACCGCATCTTCAGCGTTGGAGGGAATGACGACATGCAAACCGGGAATGTTTAGGAAAGTACCGAGATTAGCTTCCGAATGCCAAAACGATCCGGCACCCTGCTTGTAACCACCATACGAACAACGGATTACAACGTTCCCCGGCTCCTGTCCTTTGGAACGTTGGTGTACCGTGC
Source organism: uncultured bacterium (assembly GCA_903903945.1). Taxonomy (GTDB): domain Bacteria; phylum Zixibacteria; class MSB-5A5; order CAIYYT01; family CAIYYT01; genus CAIYYT01. Next base: position 12,030 of record CAIVAP010000104.1, read on the forward strand.
AGATACGATCCTTCAGTTGTTGATAAGCGGGGGACATGTAGTCGAGAAACTGAATCTCCGGCAGTGCGATGCGCCCCTGATAGCAGTTGCCCATTCCCAGCGAAAGAATACCGGCTTCGTCCAAGGGCGTATTGAATACGCGGTTTGTTCCAAACGCGCGCTGCAGTCCCTGTGACACGAGGAAGACACCGCCTTTGCCCTTGAGTTTCTTCTGTTCCTCGATGTCGAATTTCATTTTACCGGAAAAATCCGCGACATCCTCACCAAAGAGGATTGCGTCGGGCGTCGTCAGGAATAGATCGAAGAGCGCATAGTTCATCGCTCGGCGTAATGTCATCGGCCCAAGATTCTCCGGTAGTTCTGCCGAGGGACGCGCACCCATTTCGTGATACTTCTTATAGTCTGCCTTCCGGTCACCAGTGTATCCCCCCAGCAACTGTTTCCACCGCTGCCTGGCCTTATCAAAGTCATAGGCTCCAACAAGACTCTTGATGTAGTCGCGGGTCTTGAGCTGACGGTCGGCAACCACCTCTGCCGAGATACGAGAGACTTCCTCGTCGTATTTCTGATACATCTGTTTTACTTGCTCGGCAGTGAGAACGCCGTCATGAATCAGCGTTTTTGCCGTCTTGAGAATCGGATCGTTCGAGTAGTGCCACTTCTGATCGGCGAGCGCCATGTAGAACGATTGGTCATCCGAACCCGAATGACTCTCTTCGCGAACGACTTTGATTTCCTCGAGCACTGGTCCTTTACCGGAGCGGCAATAGTCAGTGTTGTCCCTAAGATGCTTCAATACTTCTTTGATCTCAGTACCATCAAAGTGATCGATCTTGAGTCCGAAACGCTGGTAGCCTTCGAACGGCGAAGTAGGATCACCATCCGGAAACTGTTCTTCGACGGAGACCGAAATCGCCCAGCCGCAGTTGTAAATGGCAAACATGCAACGGGCTTTGTAGAAAACTGAATAGAATACTGCGCGGGCAAACTCGGCCTCGGAAGTCGAACCTTCGCCGATGCCACAATAGACAATGGCATCACTCGGCCAGCGGCCGCCGGGGTAGCGCGACTGCTGTGAGATTGGCGCCGGATTGGCGATGGCCGCGCCCACACCTGCCGCTTCGAGAGCATGCGAACCGGTCGGCGAGGCCTGCGGCATGATGCTTTCCTTGGCGTGAGCGGAGTGGGCATGTTGGAGCATGCCACCGGTGGAAGCGGATCGCGGGTCGCCGATACATTCAAGAAACTTCTGGCGAATGTCGATGCCTCGATAGATGTCAACCGTCTTGTTGCGGTAGTAACCGAAAAACGGGTCATTTGGCCGAAGGAAATAGCCGGTGCAGGCGTCTACGAGTTCTTTGCCGGAGGAGCCAATGAAAAAGTAGCTTTCACCGCGGCGAGTCAGGAGTTTTTCCTCGATCAGGATACGCCGCGATTTGACCATGATATCAAATATGTGCTCCAATTCGTTGGCGGTCAGCCCGGCGTAGTCCTTTAGCGGCTTGTCACGATCTTTGACGGAAGCGCCAACTTCATCGTATGTCTGAACCTGCTGCAATATCTCTTTAATGTCCAACTGATCCTACCTTTCCGGACGCATGCAAACTCCAAATTACTACGCATAATAAGTCGCATTTGCACAAGGCGAAAGGAGATTTTTGGGGCAGGCAAAGCGAGGTTGTTTCAGAAGATGCCGCGAGGCGTTAATGTTGTAGGTGCAAATTTATTCGCAGGTCTCACGCAGTTGTAGGTCAAAACCGCTTCGGTTTTGACACTTTTGGTTGCGATCTCCCGAAACATAGATTACCGTGAGTAATGTCTAAATTGCGTCGGTACTTTCGATGGCATCCTGTGTCCTTCCTCCCCTCTGAGACCACGCGCCGACTAAGACTTTCTTTTTCCACCAGAAAGAAGACGTCAAAACCGAAGCGGTTTTGACCAACAGCACTAAAGCATTGAGTTTGCTGATGATACACCCAGATCGTGACTCTGACGAAGAGACTCTGAGTTGAACGTGACGCCCCCTAATCGCCAGTCATCATGGCCGTATATCACCCTGCCGATCTTCTCGATACCCGCCCAGATGAAGAACCCGCCGATTACTCGTTCGGCGGCATCATATTTCTCTCTGGCGCCACCGACCAAAATGTACGCACCCTTGCTGTGCAAAATGCCGTGATCGTCGAATTCGACAGTGTTGTTGCGGAAGCGCGGTGGGCGGAAGCAGTTACTACGATCGATGAATAGCTTGGTCTGCGCGCTGACCGTGTCGAAGTAGACAGGCGAAGCGATCAGCACCATGTCCGCTTGCATAAGATATTGCAGCGCCGGGTAGAGGTCATCCTTGTAGACGCAGGGCATCGGCGTAGGATCGATACCACAGGCCTGGCAGGGAATGATACTCAGATCATTAAGTCGCACGTTTACTACTTCGGTATCCGTCAGTACCGATGTGAATCCTTCTTCGAATTTGCGCGCCAGAATTTCGGTAGAGCTGCCAACGCGCGGCGAACCGTTAACTATCAGCAGTTTCATCTTCCTCGATCAGTTGATAGTATTCGCTCACACATTTGTCAAGCAGTGCGCGCTTTTCGTTCTGCTCTTGTCCTAACGATGCCAGTTTCTCCCAATCCGAGGCATGGCGCTCATCAAGCAGTTGCGTTTGAAGGAAATCGATGTCCTTCTCCAAGGAGGCGATTTCCTCTGCAAGTTCCTTGAGGCGACGTTTGCGCGCAGTGCCGATGTTTTTCTGCCGTCGTTCCTGTTTGCGTTCTTGGCGTTTTTGCGACTTGTCGACCGCTTCACCCTTCAGGGGTATCGTCTTGATCTTCTCGGCAAACTCGGAGTACTTGCCGCGCCAGTCGTGCAGTTTACCTTCGTGCAGCGCGAGAATTCTCTGCGCTACCGATTCGAGGAAAAACCGATCGTGACTGATAAAGAGCACCGTGCCTTCGTACTCGCGTAGCGATTCCTCAAGCACTTCGCGAGAACCGATATCAAGATGATTTGTCGGCTCGTCCAGAATAACGAAATTTGCCGGTGTCGCTAACAGTCGCGCCAGCGCCAGTTTTTTTCTCTCTCCCCCCGACAACATACGAACGTACTTGAAAACATCTTCCCCGAAAAACAGGAAGCGCGCCAGATGGCTGCGCAGTTGGAATGCATCCCATTGCGGCTGGATATCCCAGATCGTGTCAAGTACGGAGTCATTCTGGTTGAGTATCGACAGTTCCTGATCGACATATTCAGAGTCAACGTTCCTGCCGATCTCGACAGTGCCTTCCCACGGCTCCAATTGA
>CAIVAP010000105.1 GCA_903903945.1 uncultured bacterium
GTTTCAAAGCCGGCCGTTCTTTGCGATGCAGCATATCGAAGGGCGGTCATTGCGAGAATACGCCTCACATCAGGAGTTGTCAATTCCACAAGTGCTGGAAATCGGTATCCAGATTGCCGAAGGGTTGCAAGCGGCTCACGAGAAGGGCGTGACACATCGCGATATCAAACCGGCAAATGTGTTGATCGACTCGCACGGCAGAGCACAGATTCTCGATTTTGGGCTAGCATCTGTTGCAGGGACTGATCAGCTGACTAAGACCGGTTCAACGCTCGGTACGATTGGTTACATGTCACCCGAACAAGTGCGCGGTGAGCAAGCCGATCATCGCACTGATATTTTCTCCCTCGGCGTTGTTCTCTACGAACTGATCGCTGGACGGCAGCCATTCAAAGGTGACAACGATACGGCGACCTCACGCAACATCATCGATCACGATCCGGAACCCTTAGCAAGGTATAAATCGGGGATCAACGCCGAATTTCAAAGAGTGATTAACAAGGCCCTGGCCAAGGACAAGCGCGTACGCTACCAGCATGCAGATGATCTGGCGGCGGATATGAAACAACTGCTGTCTCCAAGCGGCCCACTCCCTGTCATGGGCTCGCGCAGAATGCGGATACTGGTGTCGCTGCTTATCGTGATCGTTTTGTCTGCAATCGCGCTGGTATTCCAACCGTGGCAACTGGTGACCGAGTCTTCCAAAGACTCGAATACCGATGTCAAACGCGTTGTCGTGGTCCCGTTCCGGAATCAGACCGGCGATCCGTCGCTTGATCCGTTGGGAAGGATGGTAGCCGACTGGACGACGCAGGGTTTATTGCAAACGGGACTGGCTGAAGTTGTTCCTCCGGAGATGTTGTCTGATCTCGATGCGAGCAAGGGTGTTCGTTCAGTGGTGGATGCCACCGGTGCAAGCCTGCTTGTTACCGGATCCTATTATAAAGTCGGGGATTCTATTCAGTTTCAGACGCAAGTGTTGAATGGTGATGGAAAGCTGCTTTATGCCATCGAACCGATTTATGCGCCTACCGGAAGCGTGATGGACGGAGTAGAGGCAGTGCGTCAACAGACGCTCGGGGCATTGGCTTCGGAATTAGACTACAGGGTGCAAGAAAGGTGGTCGCTAGGATCGCGTATACCGAAATATGAAGCCTACCAAGAATATATTCGAGGGGCCGATCTATTCTTTTCCAAGCACGACTTTGGTGCGTGCCTAGAGCCTTTCAGCCGTGCTTACAACCTTGACACTTCATTCATGCTGCCGCTTATTCACAAGTGCTATGCTTATTTGAACCTTTCACAGTACAATCAAGTAGATTCTCTGGTCCGTTTTCTGAGTCAACGCCGCGTTTCCTTAGGGCGCCTTGAGCTCTTAGTTCTTGACGAACTGAATGGATGGTTGTCCGGTAATCTGGCTCAAGCTCTTTCAGCCATGCGGCAGGCCGGGAAATTGGCGCCCCGGTCCGCTCATGCCTATGAATGGGGTTTACTTGCACTCTGGAATAATCGCCCCAGAGAATGCCTTGAAGCATTAAAAGGACTTGACGCGCGGAATCAGTGGGAGTTCTACTGGGTAAATCTCGCCGAGTCATATCACCTCTTGGGCGAACATGAACAGGAGTTAGAACCAGCGCGAGAGGGTCGTCGCCGTTTTCCGACCTCAGATTTTCCCTACTATAGTGAACTTTGGTCGCTGGCTGCGATGGGACGAATGGACGAGCTGCGAGAACTTATCGAAGAGCAGACTACCCTGATGGCAATCACCACGCCAGCCGGTGTTAGACGCAGTGCAGCAGTGGAGTTGCGGGCGCACGGTTACGAGGATCAAGCGATGACGCTGCTGGACGAAGCGATCCGCTGGTACGAAAGCCAACCGTCGGAGAAACTGGATTCGCTTCGGGAATCATACGCATTGACCCTCAACATCGCCCGCCGCTGGGACAAGGCAAAGACCGGCTATGAGAAGCTGGCCAAGAAGTTTCCCAAGGACTCGGCAGATGGCTGGGGTTATGAGAGCGTCCTTGGCATCATAGCGGCACGCCAAGGTGACAGAACAAGGGCGATGGAGGTCTCGGAGTGGCTGAAGAACCTAAAGCTGCCATACTTGTTTGGTGCCAACACATACCAACGCGCCTGCATCGCCGCAATTCTTGGAGACAAGGAGCAAGCGGTTGCTCTGCTTAAGGAGAGTTTCCTGCAAGGAAGCGAATTTAGTATCGGAATGCATAGGGATTTTGACTTCGAGTCTTTGTGGGACTACCCGCCATTCATTGAATTCCTGAAGCCGAAGGGGTAACGACTATGAAGAGTAGCGACAGATAAATGCAACCAGACGACGACAAGACCCGAGCAGTGACAGTGCTCTCCAAAGGCACGGTCATCAACCACTACCGGATCATCGAGAAGATCGGCGCCGGTGGGATGCAATCAGTGGAAAGAAATCAATCCCTGTACATGGTAACGAGGGAGGTCAGTTTGAAAGTGACTGTGTGGCTTTTGGTAGTATTCTTGGGAGTCATCCTAACGGCCAGTGCAGTCAAAGCTCAGAGTCAGCAATCATGGGATCCGGTTTGTCAGGATTCTCCTACATCCGAGAGCGTCACTACTCCTCAGTTCTCACGAATCGTAATCTTTATATAGTAGTGAATATTCCCTCCTGGCATGAACAGCAAGCAAACATTAACTGAGTACATCAGAGTGCTCAAGAACCTTGAACGAAGACTGAAGACTGTCGAGAGAAGGCAGAAGGATATGGACGAGAAGCTGGATCACATCATCTTCCGGCTCATCGTCGACGAAACCAAGCCCATTCGTCACGACGAAACCCGCGAATACCGCAACGGCAGAAACGGATATGACTACTTCAAAGGTATCTGAACAAATCCCTGTCTTTGGCTTCCTGCTTGGCATCCCTGATCTCGCGAAACCTATCAGGTAGACCAGACAATGCCGTTGCAGACTTGGCGAAGCGACTCGAAAACACCCAACCCTCACGGTAGCCATACTTACTGCTGAAGCGTGAAACATGGTCGATCAGGCCCAACCGTCGCATTTTGGCTCTGACAATCTCAAGAACCCGACGGCCACAACCATACTTGTCAACCACCCACTCCAGCGATTTCAGATACTGACCTTCAGCATACTTCAGCTCGACGAAGATAGCCAGGAACAGCTTCTGATGGTTTCTATTATTGGGGAAGAGTAGCTCGGCGAACTCATCCAGAGACTGAATCCTGCTAATCTTATTGAAGCCGAATTCAATCTTTGTATAACCTTTCATGTTTACCCCACCCTTTTTGATCAAGACAGGGCACTCCAAGGGAAGTCACCCGATCTTGATTGTGTTAAAAAACTGCAATGACCTTGCCCCCATTTCTGGCAAATCAGGTTGCACCCAAAACCGTGCGAAACCGGTCGAACCATGCTGTTTGAAGCCACTTCACCAACAAACACATGATTGGAAAACGGGTCTCAGACGACAGATACGGTCTGAACTGCCTGTCTTGTTAGGAGGGCAATTCCCTTTACAATCTATGACCCTGTGATTCGTCCTCCGAATGATCGTTTTCTCGTCGAGGAGTACCGAAAAACGCCACTTTGTTAACCTTCTTGCGCATCTCAACTCGCTCCTTCACGATCTCCAATGCCATGCCTCTCAGGCCGGTTCCAAAGCTGCTCTCAACCCAATAGATCGTCTCGTAAGACGAAACGTAAATCTCATTGAACAAGCGATGAAACCGCCATCTGACGCCTTGGCGGGTCATCCCAAAACGCAACTCGACCTTGTCGCCATAGTTCTGCCTCAAGACCATGTACTTAACTCCGGCATCCTTGATCTCAATTTCCAGCTGCTTTTCATCGCAGAGCTTCTTCAAACGCTCCAAGAAGATCTTATCCTTTTCCGAAAGATTCATTTTCGCTCCACCAAAATGTCCTCACCATACTGGGAGAGCCTGACTTCTCGATCCTGCTCCATGAAAATCAGCGAAATGAAACGATAGACCTTGTCCCGGCGCTCTTCGTGGAACAAGGGTGAGATAGAACTGAACACGATCTCGTCATCAAGTAGGTTAGCAATATGCCGGCGATAGTCTTCAATCGAGAGGTTTCTCTCCCAATCCTGCGGATGATCTTCGATGCTTCTCGCGCCAATCAAGTCGTCGAGATCCGTTAGCAATCCGGGAAGAGCATTCAGGTCGACTTCATCGAAGAACGAAAGAGTGGCTGACCCCTCAGCCCGGAGAATCGCTCGCGTCTCGGCCCGCTCACGCCTCCGCTGGTCCCTTGATAGCCGCATCTTCTCACGAAAATACTCACTATCAAAAACGACCTCGTCAAAGAGAAAGATCGAAGGCACAACTTCCCCACACACGCTGCAGGCATAATGACACTGCCTCTTCACCAAGATAGCGCCACAGCAACCGCTCCTCTGAAAAACGATTGTGGGATCAAAGGCGGCGCCGCAACCACAGAGCGCCGACGACAGCCCGACCACTTGAAATTGCCCCTGGCAATGCGGGCACCGAAACTTCGAAAGCAGAACGCCAAAGTAGAAGCTTCGCACACGCCCTCGGTAGGACCCGATGACGTTCTCTACAGCTGCCATCCGCGAAAGCAAGTCTGTCTTCCAATGCGTCATACATTACCGGAACCTGCCAGCATTTATAAATGTTTCGATTGCGCAAGTCTCACGAAGCTAGCCTGAGGAATTGGAACCGAAAGCCTTATAAACTCAGAGTGTTCTACTCTTGCGGAACAATGAACAAACGCATACCAAGACAAAGCTTTCTCGACGGACCAGACCTCACCTGGACAGACATACTCAGGCACCAAAGCAACAGCACCCGAATAAACTCAATTGAGTCAAAACTCGCCGCTACCACAGACCCCCTGGAACGAACACTTCTCACATCAGAACTGGAGTTGCTACGACAAGAAAACGAAGATTACGACATGATCTAACGAACGTGATACACAGGTCAGCCCCCGCAGACTCTCTTCCAAGCATGCATTCATCAGTCTGTTGAATTCTCGCTTCGTTTCTTTCCCGCCCAGGTCAGAAAAGAAACTCCACTCAAAGAAGTGAGAGCTTCGGAGAAAAAACAAAATGGAAACCATACAAGAACAGGAACAAGTAACAAAGGAAAGCCAGCATCGAAACAGACTGGACAAGTGCTTCTTCGGCAAAGAAAGTGCCCTGAAAGTCCAGTACGACAAAGAGAACAACAAAATCTACCTCGGCATAGGCAAAAAAGGCAGCAACAACGACTGGACCTGGGAAAACGCCAAACTCAAAGACGTCGAAGCAGCCGAAATCATCAGAGTCATAGCGTCCAAGACCGAGGCAGCCAGCTTCTTCCACAGCTTCAACAACAAAAACACCAAAATCTGGATCAACAAAAACGAAGATAGCCTCATCATCAAAGTCGATGACCAAAGCAAAAAGCTAAGCCCAGCCGAACAAGAAGTGCTGAGAATCTTTCTGGAGGAGGTCATCCTCCAGTCATTTTCCAACACAAGGGCTGCACGCTCCTCCGAAACGGGGAGCTAAAACCCGCACACCACACCGCGATTGCCAATGCAGCCGGACCATGTTAACACCCTCCAGTACTCCTGAGGCTGATCAGCGAATCGATAGAAAGAACACAATGAAGCTTGCCTGGCGACTTCCGCTCTCGTATACTTGTCGGACTGAACAGAAGGACGAGTAATTCGATGTGGTACATTTGGATTGTCGTACGCAGCAGAGTCCTGTCTTTGGCTAAGGACTGGTACAAAATACTGACCTCATGGGAAGTTCTGCTGAGCGCATAGCCCGCCGGGACCACAGAAACGCAACGATCCCCTAGAGAGCCCTGTCGACTGTCCGAATCCAGGCGCCAGCTCTGTTAACTTACCTAGTATCAATCTTCCCAATTTACCTTCACAAATGCATCTATGTGTAAGGGTCAGAATCATAAGCATTTGTCTTCTCTGACACCAGGAATCTCAGCCGTGTGCTCATTGTCTTTCGAAAGCAAGCGAACGACAAACGATGATAGGAGCTAAGGTGCGGCAGAGAAGGGTTGCTCTCAGGAGAGGGGGGCAGGAAACTCCCGAGAAACACTCAACCCTTCCCAAATCCGCAAGACAAACTACTGCACTCATCTTCACTTGGCAAGGCAGAATAATTACCCTCCGCACCGTACTTTTTTCCATTAATTCCTTCCGAATCCTGAGCGCCAGCTTAGCTATCTTTCATTAATTTCACCGAATCAAAACGGGGAGCTTTCTGTGCCCCCGTAACAAGTTTCTATTCGCTCATTTCGAAGTTAGCGGTTTTGTTTGCGTTAACCGTTTCGTATCTTTGCGCCTGAAAAGCGGTTCAATTGCTAAGAAAATAAGGAAATTGGAGGTGCGATGAAAGTCAACAGCACGAAACAAAACGGCGTTGCGATTATTGCCATCCAAGGCAAAGTGATGGGTGGTCCCGATACGGGCGAATTGGATGAAAAACTCTATGCGCTGGAAGGCAAGGGCGCCAAGATGGCCATCGTCGATCTGGCCCATTGCGAATGGATCAATTCCTCGGGACTGTCGATCCTTCTTCATCACTACAAGAAGTTTCGCGACGGTGGTGGAGAGCTAAAGCTGGCAAATCTGACCGACAAGATTGAACGGATTATGGTCATCTCCCGTCTGACGGCAGTGTTCAAGGTCTATGATTCGGTTGATGCGGCGCTGAAGGACGACTAGCAACAGTGTGCGGCTGTCTCGCGGGCTGTCAGGCAGACCGCCAATGCTTCAAGGTGTCTCGCCGATGGCTGTAGCTATTATGCCAGTTTTCGAGTTTGTATTCTATTGGTACCTGGTTTTCAGCATATCTTTGCTACTCCAATTGGTCCGGTATCCGTCGTAAGCACGGAAGTGACCACTCCCATCGATAATTCTCAAGTTTCGCTGATGTGTTGCCGAAGAGATCAGCAAGGAGTCTTTTGTGAAACCTTCGCTAAACAAGAATAGGCAGCCCGGGTCGGAGCGGCGTAAGACTGAACGTCGACTACCTCAATCAGAACTATATTTAGTCGATCAGCGTACTGGCCGACCTTTGGGAGCCGTCCGAGACCTGACCTTTGGCGGCTGCAAGCTTCTCAGCCAAGAGCCAGTGCCAACGGGGAAACCATTCATGTGCCGGATGGCTCTTCCAGAGCCCATTTTGGGTTTCAGTGAACTTAACTTCTTGGCTGAAGGCAAATGGTGTTACCTAAACAAGGCCGAGAATGCGTTCGAGGTGGGCTTCGAGTTTCTGGACCTGACCGACGAAGGTCGAATGATCATTAAGCTACTTGTTGTGCCTTGGGAAGCCGCTGAAAGCACCCGGCATAACGAGAGCATCAGCACGAACGCGGCAAGTGTTGATTTGCCTTAACACCCCCTGAAGGTTGAATCAGCCCAATTGACCTTGTCAAATGCTCCTACCTCTGATGCGTGCAGATCATCGTGGGTTCAATATCTATATGCCCAAGAATCTTCCCCAAAGCCGCAGGATCAACGCCATTCATCTGCATCAGGGAATTAAACGTGTGCCTCAGGTCGTGCACCCGTTCATCCGACAGAGAAAAGGGAGAGTACTGCGAAAACAACAACCGGAAGCCGCCCTCTCGATTCTCGGCTTCTGTGCCTGTATCTTTTGTTTCGCCTACACACAGCCAACATAGGGTGCGAGACTGCCTGTATGAGCCGACTCAGCCCTATTCTGTCTGTCTCAGTTTTTCGATCCACCTATGGCCATCAGGGTACAGTTGGGTCAGTGCAGTCAAAAGCCATGCTATGGCACTGTCGCCCAAAAGGGATGTTACAATGGCGAAATCTGCTTCATCTTTTTCGGATGGTATTGGACGTGCCTTGTAAAACAACTGAATTTCAGGAACGAGATATGGTATTCCCCGTTCATCAGTGGTGCCAAGCTTCGAAATCTGCCCTCTGATCTGCGGGTTGCGCCTAAAGACCCATTCATCTCGCAAGTCTTCGGCTAACATCAACTGAAAAGCCCAAGGCTCCTTACAGCCGCGGCGACACCAGATGTCGTGAATTCCTTGACGAAGGAATTCGTCGGCACTCCACGGCCGCAGCCCCCCTGGGGTATCGGCAGCGTAGAGTTCCCAGCCGTGCAGGTGCCTCTGAACAGCGATCTGATCCTTTCTCAGAATAACTATATCGCAATCACCGTGTGGGCGCGTCTGACGCCCCACAAATAGGTCAATTGCCCACCCCCCTGCAATCCACCAAGGAACCGAGAGTCCCTTCATCAGCTCTTTGACCTCGGAAGGTGACAATGGTTTCCATTTCGTCAAGTCGTAAGTCATTTCATCTTTCGCAGAATGCCTGCATTGACCTCTTCAAATACTCATCCGTTTGATGAGTGTAAATCATGGTCGTTCCGATATCCCTATGCCCAAGAATCTTACCTCCGGCCAATGCCTAGCCGGTCTGCAAGCCTACCAGTAGAAATCTTCCGCCAAGTCATCCCAGGAAATCGTCCGAATATTCTCATAGATGATCTTGGGAAGGGGCTTGTCAGTTATCTCATCACAGAAAAACGAAACCACCAGGAGAGAAGAATCAGCCTCATTCTTAACCGGCTTGAAGGACGTTAGCATGACACTGATAATCACTGGAGGTAGCTGAGGATGCTCCGGATCAGTATCGTCAATGACTGGTGGGATTATGTGATGCCTTCTACCACCCCAAATCCTCGCCACTCTGTGTTCCAGGTCTTCAATGACAGCATCATTAACCCACTTGACCGGCTTACCCTCCATCAGGCCAGAATAAGTACGATCATAAAAGAAGGAGTCCACATAGACATTTCGCCCGTTATTCAGATCAAAAGAGATCATGATCCGTCACCTTTCAGCCAATGTCTAGACTCATTGGCGCCAGCTCAATCGGCAAGAGAGAGTCTTGTCGGCCGATTCCTTCGCGTGCTCATTCGTTTGACGCATTAGGACCGTGATAATCAAGGGGTATATCACCCCATTTCCAATACTCCCAACGTTGACAGAAAGAAGTATTATATATATATAGTTTTCTATATAGAAAAGAAAGAAAGAGAAGAAGAAACCGGAAAACGTGCACAATTGGAAACGAAACCCAAGCGCCAAAGACACACCCCAACAGCAAATTTGCCCCGACCATTGGAAATGAGGTCATTCTCTTCTGAGGCCAAGACTGAGAGGTTTTGTCAGTAAGTAGCCAGTTCCACCGGAAATCATTCAACAATCCTGTCGTTTTCTCTCGTGTTACTCAACCACGGGTTACTTCATCAATACTCCTTGACGATTTGACATTCACTTGCTTAGTTTGGCGGCGAGACCTACTGTATGAGTGGTTCCTGAGGTTCAGAACAGAATAGCCACCGAGAACCGTGTAGTTATGACAGCAAGCTAGCCCGCAAGGGACAGGCCAGAAAATGACAAAGGCCGCGTAAGGATAGAGACTCATGTTTGAACAGGCTTTCAAAAACATCGACGACATCCTCCGAAAGGAATCCGGTTGCACCACCGAGTTGGACTATACGGAGCAGACGTCGTGGTTGTTGTTCCTGAAATATCTCGACGCGCTGGAGCACGACAACGTCATGGAGGCCGAGCTGGAGAGGAAGAAGTACACCTTCATCCTCGACAAGCCTTACCGCTGGGAAAGCTGGGCCGCGCCCAAGGGCAGGGACGGCAAGCTCGATAACAATGCCGCTATGACCGGAGACGACCTGCGAGACTTCGTTAATCAGAAACTTTTCCCCTATTTTACTGGTTTCAAGCAGAAGGCAACCGGCCCGAATACCATCGAATACAAAATCGGCGAGATCTTCGGCGAGATCAAAAACAAGATCCAAAGCGGCTACAACCTGCGTGAGATCATCGACCACATCGACGAACTGCGCTTCCGCTCCCAGAACGAAAAGCACGAACTCTCCCACCTCTACGAAGCCAAGATCAAGAACATGGGCAACGCCGGGCGCAACGGCGGCGAGTATTACACCCCGCGTCCGCTCATCCGCGCCATAGTGCAGGTCGTGAATCCCAGAATCGGCGAGCGCATCTACGACGGCGCAGTCGGTTCCGCGGGCTTCTTGTGTGAGTCGTTCGAGTATCTGAAGGCGAAGGGCAAACTCACCACCAAGGACCTCACCACGCTACAGACCCGTACCTTCTACGGCAAGGAGAAGAAGTCACTCGCCTACGTGATCGCGATCATGAACATGATCCTGCACGGCATCGAAGCGCCTAACATAATCCACACCAACACGCTCACCGAGAACCTCGCCGACATTCAGGAAAAGCACCGCTACGACGTGATCCTCGCCAATCCCCCCTTTGGGGGCAAGGAGCGCAAGGAAGTGCAGCAAAACTTCCCAATCCGCACCGGAGAGACGGCGTTCCTCTTCCTTCAGCACTTCATCAAGATGCTCAAGGCTGGTGGGCGCGGTGGCGTGGTCATCAAGAACACCTTCCTGTCCAATACCGACAACGCTTCGGTCAGCCTGCGCAAGCTCCTGCTGGAAAGTTGCAGCCTGCACACCGTGCTCGATTGTCCGGGCGGCACGTTCCAGGGCGCGGGCGTGAAGACTGTGGTGCTCTTCTTCGAGAAAGGCGCACCAACACGCAGAATATGGTTCTACCAACTTGACCCCGGTCGTAACCTTGGCAAAACCAATCCGCTTAACGACTCCGACCTGGCCGAGTTCGTGAAACTGCAGAAGACCTACGCCAACTCGCCGAAGAGCTGGACGGTGGATGCCAAGAGCATTGACAAGACGACCTTCGACCTCTCCGTGAAGAATCCCAACGGCGGCAAGGAAATCACGCACCGCAGCCCGCAGGAGATCATGGACGAAATCGCCGCGCTGGACGCCGTGAGTGCAGAAGTATTAGCGAACATCAAGGCACTGCTATGAAGAAGGGGTGGCAAACAAAGAGGCTTGGCGATGTGGCGACCCTCCAGAGGGGCTTTGACTTGCCGACTAGGGACAGAGTGGCTGGAAAATTCCCTCTGGTTAGCTCTAGCGGTATTAGCGACACGCACCTCAAGTGCGCTGTTCGCGGACCGGGAGTTGTTACTGGTCGAAGCGGCAGCATCGGCAACGTCTTCTTCATCGAAGAAGATTTTTGGCCGCTCAACACGGTCCTCTATGTAAAGGATTTTCACGGGAACGATCCTAGGTTCGTTTTTCATCTCCTAAAGAAGTTCGATCTACTGCGGTTTGCAGGTGGCGCTGGCGTTCCGACCCTCAACCGGAACTTCGTTCATGATGAACTCGTGAGCGTGCCCACTCTCCCCGAACAGCAGCGAATCGTAGGCATCCTCGACGAAGCGTTTGAGGGTATCGCGACCGCCAAAGCCAACGCCGAAAAGAACCTCCAAAACGCTCGCGCCCTTTTCGAAAGCCATTTGAATTCCGTTTTTGTGCAGCGCGGGAAGGGGTGGATGGATCGTACACTTGATCAAGTGTGCATCGTCGAACGAGGCAGTTCGCCCCGACCGATCAAGAACTATTTCACGACTAAACCAGATGGCGTGAATTGGATCAAAATCAGCGACACCGAAGAGGGCGGAAAGTATGTCTGTTCCACAGCTCAGAAGATTACGCCGGAAGGTGCTAAACAGTCACGATTTGTCAAGGAGGGCGATTTCATCCTGACGAATTCCATGTCGTTCGGTCGACCCTACATCATGAAGACAAGCGGCTATATACATGACGGTTGGTTCGTGTTAAGGCTCAACATCTCAATCGACACGGATTATTTCTACTACCTGTTATCGTCGCGATTCGTCCAATCTCAGTTTGCTCAGTTGGCAAGCGGATCGGTTGTCAAGAACATAAGCGGCGACCTCGTGAAGAAAGCCCTTCTGCCGATTCCGCCGTTGGAACATCAGTGCGTCATTGTCAAGAAGCTGTTGAAAATCTCCGCCGAAACCCAACGTCTCTCCAGCCTTTACGGGCGCAAGCTCGACGCGCTGGAGGCGCTGAAGAAGTCGCTGTTGCACCAGGCGTTTAGTGGGGAACTCTAAGAGCAAAGGAATCGTACCATGGCTGATTTGGTCTTATTTGAGCAGAAGCAGGTTCGCCGCGCGTGGAACGAGGCGGATCAGAAGTGGTATTTTGCCATCGTTGACGTTGTTGGCGTGCTGACGGACAGCGTTGATGCAGGGGCTTATTGGCGGAAATTGAAGGAACGGCTCAAGAAGGAAGGCAATGAAACCGTGACAAATTGTCACGCTTTCAAAATGACCGCCGCTGACGGAAAACAGCGTATGACGGACGTGGCCGATGCGGAACAACTTCTCCGCCTCATCCAGTCGATCCCGTCGCCCAAGGCGGAGCCGTTCAAGCGCTGGCTGGCCAAGGTTGGCTATGAGCGTCTGCAGGAGATCGAGAACCCCGAGTTGGCCTCCCAACGCGTGAGGGAAATCTACCGGCAGAAGGGCTACTCTGATGCATGGATCGAGAAGAGGATGCGCGGCATCGCGGTGCGAGATGAACTGACCGATGAATGGAAAAAGCGTGGGGTCAAAGAGAAGATTGAATATGCGATTCTCACGGCCGAAATCAGCAAGGCCACTTTCGGCATGACGCCGACGGAATATCGCGATCACAAGGCGTTGACCCAGCCCGGGGACAACCTCCGTGATCACATGACCGATTTGGAGCTGATCTTTACGATGCTGGGAGAAGCCTCGACAACCGAGATTGCCCGCAACACAGACGCGCAGGGCTTTCCCAAGAATAAGCAGGCGGCCAGGGAAGGCGGCAAAGTGGCTGGCAACGCCCGCAAGGAGTTGGAGAAGAAGAGTGGGCGGAAAGTCTCGACCAAGGAGAACTTCAAACAAATACCCGAAAGCCGGCGACGCCTGCGCGAGAAAAGCGAATAGGAGCCATGAACGAAGCCGAGACCAGAGCCGAGCATATCGACCCCGCGCTGAAGACAGCGGGCTGGGGTGTCGCCGAAGGGAGCAAAATCCTACGCGAGCACCAGATCACACCGGGTCGCATTGAAGGTCACGGTCGGCCCGGAAAGCCACTCATAGCCGATTACGTGCTGGTCTATCGCAACACCAAGCTTGCCGTGATCGAAGCCAAGGCGTGGGAGGAAGAACTGACTGAGGGCGTGGGGCAGGCGAAAAACTATGCTGGAAAACTTGCCATCCGTTACACTTACGCTACCAACGGCCAGGGCATCTACGGCATCGACATGCAGACCGGTAAGGAAGGCGAGCTGTCGAGCTACCCAACGCCAGACGAACTCTGGGCGATGACTTTTGTCGAGCAGAACGCTTGGCGCGACCGTTTCGCCGCCGTGCCGTTTGAGGACAAGGGGGGCTCCCACCCCAGCCGCTACTACCAGGATATCGCCGTGGGACGGGCGATGGAGGCCATTGCGGAGAACCGGCAGCGCATCCTGCTTACGCTCGCCACCGGCACGGGCAAGACGTTCATCGCGTTTCAGGTTGCGTGGAAGCTCTTCCACAGCCGCTGGAACTTGAGCCGTGAACCATCCCGCCGCCCGCGCATCCTCTTCCTCGCGGATCGGAACATCCTCGCTAATCAGGCTTACAATGCTTTCTCCTCTTTTCCAGAAGACGCGATGGTGAGGATTTCGCCTGACGATATCCGTAAGAAGGGCAAAGTGCCGAAGAACGGGAGCCTGTTCTTCACAATCTTCCAGACATTCATGAGTGGACCGCCAAAGGACGGTAAGCCGTCGCCCTATTTCGGCGAATATCCACCGGACTTTTTCGATTTCATCGTCATCGACGAGTGCCATCGCGGTGGAGCGAACGACGAAAGCAACTGGCGCGGCATCATGGATTATTTTGCGCCCGCCGTGCAGCTCGGCCTCACTGCCACACCAAAGCGCAAGGACAACGTGGACACCTACGCTTACTTCGGCGATCCGGTTTATATCTACTCACTCAGGGAAGGCATCAATGACGGCTTTCTCACCCCATTCAAGGTGAAGCAGATTTCCACGACGCTGGACGAATATGTCTATACATCCGACGATCAGTTGATCGAGGGAGAGATCGAAATTGGAAAGCGTTACACAGAGCCCGACTTCAACAAAATCATCGAGATTAAGGAACGGGAAACCTACCGCGTGAAGCTGTTCATGGAGCAGATCAACCAGAACGAGAAGACGCTAGTGTTTTGCGCCACGCAGGATCATGCGCTGGCGGTACGCGATCTCATCAACCAGATGAAGACCAGTAAAGACCCGAACTACTGCCAGCGGGTCACCGCCAATGACGGAGAGCTTGGCGATCAGCACCTGCGCGAATTTCAGGACAACGAAAAGACGATTCCTACGATTCTCACGACCTCGCAGAAACTTTCTACAGGCGTAGATGCTCGCAATATCCGCAATATCGTCTTGATGCGTCCAATCAATTCGATGATCGAGTTCAAACAGATCATCGGACGCGGCACGCGACTCTACGACGGCAAGGACTACTTCACGATCTACGACTTCGTGCAGGCGCACCACCATTTCAGCGACCCGGAGTGGGACGGTGAGCCGATAGAACCGGAAACCTGTCCAAAATGCGGCTGTCACCCCTGCGAGTGCGAAAAGCAGCCACGGCAACCTTGCCCGGTCTGCGGGCAGTTGCCATGCGTGTGCCCGCCTAAAGTATGTCCGGTATGTGGACAGCGACCGTGCAGATGCGATAAGAGGATCAAAGCGAAAGTGAAACTCGCCGACGGCAAGGAGCGGACTATTCAGCACATGATGATGACGAGCTACTGGCACGCGGATGGCACGCCGATATCGGCACAGCAGTTCATGGAACTGCTCTATGGCAAGCTGCCGGAGTTTTTCAAGAACGAAGAGGAACTCCGCGCCTTGTGGAGCATGCCGGATACCCGCAAGAAGCTGTTAGAGGGACTCGCAGATAAGGGCTTCGGAAGGGATCAACTGGCCGAGATGCAGAAAATCATCGATGCAGAGAAGAGCGACATCTTCGATGTGCTGGCACATGTGGCCTATGCTCTGGCCCCGCTCACCCGTGAAGAACGCGCCACAGAAGCCAAGATCAACATCGCTACGCATTTCAATATCAAGCAGCAAATCTTCCTCGACTTTGTACTATCGCACTATGTCAGCGTTGGCGTGGAAGAGCTCGATCAGGATAAGCTCACGCCCCTGTTGCGGTTGAAGTACCACGATTCTATCGCCGACGCCGTGGCCGACCTCGGAAAACCGGATGAAATCGGCAAAGTGTTCGCTGGCTTCCAGAAATACCTTTATCAACAACATGCCGTAGCATGATAATCCTTGACGCCTACTATGGCGCGGGGCGCAGTGTGTATGCGGTGGCCGGGTGACTTGGCAGCGGTTGCAACGATGCCGTTTGAGAAATATGACGCGACTTCTCCCTGAGTGCGGTAATTGTCTCCCCATCCAGATGGAAGCGACAACGCTACGAAGCTCTCGTTCTCGTTTCCATTTCCGTCTCGAAATCTACTATGATTCCACCGTTGGGGATAGCCTCATTGGATACGGTGTCAAAGTCGGGGTTTCGATTCACTCCAACTTCCAATTGGGGTGAAACTTTCTATAGTCGTGCTTGATCCCATTATTGGCCGGAGAGGGAAGCAACTGTCGATTCGCAAGATGGAAATAAGCTCGGCCGGCCGTTTTCTGTTGGGCTGGAAATCCTTGGTGAAATGGAAAACTATATAAGGTGGAATCACTCAGCTCGTTACGGTGATCGTCATTTCCCTTTTGGAATTCAAGGACACAGCGGAGAACAGGCTTCTTGTTAACCAGCAGGCGTTGTTCCAGCTCAAGCCGCCTTCAGGCAAGTTCATTCATCGCGAGAAGCAGCACAACGATCTCGTCATCCAATTGAGCCCGATCTTACAGAATCAGGCGGCCAGCAACCTGTTCATTTATGGTTTCCCTGGAACTGGCAAGACGGCGTTGACTCTTGACATCACTTGCAAGCTGGAAACCGAAGCAGAGAAAAGAGGCGTCAGTCTCAAGACGGTTTACATCAATTGTGAGGAGAACAAGACCGACGCAACCATCCTATCCAGTACCCTCAAGATCCTCAACCCCGACAGAAAAATCCCTCGAGTTGGCTGGAACCGCGCAAAGCTGATTGACGAATTCAAGGAGTACTTGAACAGGGAGAAAATGAATTTGTTGATCGTCTTGGACGAAATAGACCACACACTCAAACAATCGGGAGACGACATACTCTACCTGCTATCCAGAATCAACGACTTTGTTTCCAGCAGGGTTACTACCATCATTATTTCCAATGACGTAAACGTATCCAACTACATCAAACCCAGAGTCACCAGCAGCTTCGGCAGAAACAAGATCATCTTCACGCCCTACAACGCCCAAGACCTACTCAAAATCATGCAGGACAGAATCAACTACTGCTTCAAGCCCAACGTCATAGGCGAAGGCTTGCTCGAAAAGATCGCAGCAGCCGAGACGACCAAGAGGGGAGACGCTAGAGAGGCCCTCAAGCTGCTATATTATTGTGCCCTCGTCGCCATCGAAAAAAGACTCAGCAACATTCCGTTGAACCTCTTTGAGGAAGCCCAGGAGCGGGGAGAAAGCGAAGCCTACACGGGCATAGTTGGCGCCCTGCCCACGCACCAGAAAATCCTCTTCCTATCAATTTTGCTGAACCCGAAGCGGATCATTCCTTCGGACGACATCTACAAAGACTACTCCCAGTACTGCCACAAATACAAGTACGCGCCACTGACTGATCGCATGGTTCGAAACTTCTTGCTCTACTTTAGCGACATGGGGTTGATCTATGCCGACACTGGCTGGCTCAAAACTCTCAAGAAAAAGAGCAAGCGCATCACTCTCACCATGCCCGAAGAAACAAAGACAAACTGCATTAGTCGACTGCTCGAAGCATTACAATAAAAACCACGAGGTGAACTTTCCATCGCGAACCCGCTCGAAACCATACTGCAACCATTCCGAGACATCAACATAGCCTCAACCTACCAACAATATAGCACGTTCATCGACTTCGTCATTTACTTGATCATCTTCACAGGCCTCTCTCGATTCGTTCTTTCAAAGAAGTTTCCAGGCAGGGAAGGGAAGTCCATCAGCATCGGAATAGCCATCATCCTCAGCATTGCCATGACGGTCTTCTCCTACACGACCGGATTCAAACTCGGAAACCTCGCCCCGCTTGCAGCAGTCATCCTGCTCAGCCTCGTCGCATTAACAATATTCCTCTTCATCAAGCACATCGGCGGAAACACCACCATATCCAGCCTTGCTTCCTTTATCATTACGTATTTTCTCACCAGAGCCACATTCCCAGAACTGTACGCTTGGGCGCAGGGCAACCAGTTCGCAGCCTGGATTGATTCCGCAGTACTCATAACCATACCAGTATTAATCGTCATGCTCGTCATGAAGGCCAAAAGCCACTTCCCAACAGGCAGAGGCGTGTTGTCCGAAATCGACCTCACCGGCAAGGCAAAGCAAAAGACTAGCCCAAAACCCGACACCGGGCAATACCGGGAAAAGGCAGACCTTGCTGAACAATCCACTGAGGAAGAAAAACAAGCCGCCAAATCCGAAAAGACCATCGGACGAGACATCAAAACCATCATCGACGTACTCAAAACCAAAGGCATTACGCCACAAACGGCCCCAGCCATAAGAGAAGTGCTATCAGACCTTCAAAGACAGGATTCTGAGCTTAGCCGCTCCATGAACCAGCTTAAGCTCATCAACCAGAAACTCGAACAATGGGATATCGCAGGATTCACACGGCTATCGCAAACCTACAACCAACTCAGTCCAGACAACCAACGACTCCTCAAGGAAGCCATCCAAGTCGAGCTACAGAGCATCATGGCCAGCAAAGCCATACAGCTCATCGAAAAGCGCATAGAACAGGGCCACCAAGAATTCCAAAGAAACCTGAATTTGGCGCTGAACGAGTTGGGACACAACAACGCCAAACAAGCCATAGCCTACCTCATCCAAGCACAAAGACTCCAAGACGAATCACAAAACCTACTCGACAAACTCAAAAACCTCCAAAAACAGCTACTACGCCTCACACGCGGCGAAGTCGAAATCATGAACAAACTAGCAAAATGACACTCGAAAACAAACTCAACCAGCAATACCGAAGCCAGGGAGAACGACAAGTAGCCAGCCTACTCCAACGACGCAAGATACGACTAGAGTACGAACCAGACATCTCCCCTGAGGAGGAACTAAGACGCGACATCTGGTACCCAGACTTCTGCTATGATGATTATCCAGTGCATTTAGAGGAGGCTTACCAGTAGTAACTCGAGTTCCTTTGTCTTTTTTTCCTGCGTTTGGCTGCAGAAGCCTTTACAGTCTGCTATTCGTGATCTTCCCACGGTTTACCCATTTGGAAAGCCGGAAAACGGTGTCAACAATCTCTCCAACGCGCTATCTACCACAATGCCACACAATAATCGAAAACCTCCGAGTCACCGGAAACCAGACCCATTCTCTCAAGGGGGCAGAAGCTTTAGCTGA
>CAIVAP010000106.1 GCA_903903945.1 uncultured bacterium
CCGGAAATCTTGGCCGGATTGAGCGAGAGATTCTGGTCACGCGCCAACTGAGTTGAGATTGGCTCAAACTCCTGGATGAAAGTATTGCAACATTGTTCCAGACCGCAAATGCCGAAGCCACCCAGCCGGCGCGCTTCATCACGCACGCCGATCTGTCGCAACTCGATGCGGGTGCGATACACCGCCGCCAGGTCCTTGACTAAGGCGCGGAAATCGACCCGCTCATCGGCGGTAAAATAGAAGGTCATCTTATTGCAGTCGAACTGATATTCGACATCAACCAGTTTCATCTGCAGGCCGTGCTTCCGGATCAGCTCCTTACATTGGTCATATGACTGGGCTTCCATATCACGGTTCTTAGCCAGCTTCTCATGATCGTCATAGATCGCTTGCCGCAGAATCTCTTTCAGTTTGGTGGGATTTGGCCCGGATTCAGGATTTCGTTCGACGACCTTGTGGATGGAGCCCATATCTTCACCGCGTTCCGCCTGCACGATCACCCATTCGCCTTCGCGTAACTCTAGCGAAAAGGTATTCAAATGGTACTCACGGCGGCACGCCTTAAACTCTATTTCATAAAGCAATTCACCAGGTTCCATGGAACCCTCCATGACTTTTCCAGCAGGAATACGCCTCAAATTAAGCAATTAAAGCGTTAGGCAAGGCGGTGTCAAGGATTCTCTCCAAGGGGGTGACTCCTCCAACGACGAAACTCCAATGGAAGGCACGCCATAGCCTTTACATCGCCAACCTTCTGACGCCTCAACGACTTGCGAACGGCCGAGACAGTGGGAACGTTGACGGCCTCTTGACGTTATGACAGTATGCTGGGTGGTGTGTGCACAGGACTTGTCGACAACCGGAAGAGGACGTTTGCCCATGAAGAAAGCCGTTATCATCGCAATTCCCACATTATTGTTTGCCGGCGCCGGCTTTGCTTATTACCATTATGTCGGCTGCAACAATGGCGCCTGCGCGATCGCATCGTCGCCGATTATTTCCACGACATTCGGCGCCATCGTCGGTGCTTCTGTTGGATTTACACTCTCGGATGGGGGAAAGAAAAATGCCAATCTATGAATATGCCTGCCAGGAGTGTGGCAAGGAATTTGAGTTACTGGTTTCTTCCGAGCGCTCCGCAGATGTTCAAACTTGCCCGCACTGCGCTTCTGACCGGCTGACTCGCAAGTTTTCGGCCTTTGCCAGTCCCTCGTCTTCTACCCAAGCCTGTCCCGCCAAGGGAAGCAGTTGCGGCAAATTCTCGTGAGGTTAGATTTCTCTCAGGCGGTCGCCTGATTCCCCCGAGGGACTGTTGAAAGACCTCGGAATTGTCATTGCGAGGAGTCATTGTGAGTGGAGGTGAGGAGAGGCAATGACGACGAGGCAATCTGCGCGCTGGCATCGGAAGTGCGTAAATCGAGATTGCTTCGTCGTACTCCACACCCAACACCACCTCTCCGCACTCCTCGCAATGACACGGTTTGGACTCTTCCAACAGTCCGCCCAAGAAATGCCAAGATCTTACTGACACACTGGCTCAGGAAAACCGGTGAGTTAAGTATCTCGCAAGCAATGATCGATTAGGATGTTGGATGATTCCCGAGACGGGAACGGTTATGAAGGAACACTTGTTCCGACGACGGTGTTCTTTGCCTGATCTGTCTGCGGCAAGACACAGGGGATTGTGACTTTTATCGAAGTACCGGCACCCTCCTGCGAATCGACAACCACAGCGCCGCCGTGGTTGGAAATGATTTTCTTGCAGACGGTTAAGCCAAAGCCATGGCCGTTTTCTTTCGTCGTGAAACGATCACGAAACGCTTTCTTGAGGTTATCCGGACTGAAACCGATGCCGTTGTCGCTGGCTATGAGCTCGAATACTCGTTGCTCAGCGTCGTACTTGGTAGTGATGGAAATGCTACCATCCCGCCGTTCGGAGCCGATAGCATCACCCGCGTTGTTGAGCAAGTTATAGATAAGCTGCTGCATCTGTGAAGTATCTATATAGACCGGTGGCAGATTGGGATCGAGATTGGTGTCGAGCTTGATCAAACGGAAACGGCGCTGATGCGAAGCAAAGGTCACGATTTCGCGGATCATTTCGTTCAGATCAGCCGTTTCGCGGTTTGTGACCATCTTGCCGGCATCCGACAGCGATTTGGTGAAATTCTCGAACCTGACAAGGTTTCTCTTGACGTTCTCCAAGTATTTTGCCGACTCCTCGGGAAACTGGCCGTGGCTCTTCATCTCAAAGAGTTCGATGTTAGAAGCAATGATGGCGATGAAGTTGTTCAGTTCATGCGCAATTTCGGAGGACATCATACCTTGGGTAGCCGCCCGCTCCAGCCCGACCAGGCGATCCTTGAGATCCTCCAGTCGTGTCATAGCACTGCGCGCCTCCTCAAAGAGAACCAAGTTATCCAGCGAGATTGAACTCATGCTCAAAAGCACTGTTATCAGATGACGGTCTACCTCTTTGATCGTGATTTCCCGTTCGCTCTTGATGGTCAAAATCAGTTTGGAGGTTTCGGTAGCGGGCAAAGACACTGATAGGAAATGTCCCTGCTGACCAGCCAGGAGCTTCTTGATTGCGGAGGAGTCAGTCTCCTGAAAAAGCTGTCTGAAGAGCAGATGAGATTCCATCGAGCCGTCGTGTTGCATTTCGGTCGCAGCCAGTAATTCGGCAGACAAACAAGCTGGAAAAGACTCTTCGGCTTCGAAAAACGCTGATTGACGAATGTTATCAGTCGACACGACCCGTAGTGTCTTCGATTTGCGGTCGCAATAGATCACCGATCCTTCTGCCAGACCCAGATGGAAGAGCGCAAAGCCAAGAATCAGTTTCAACAACGAGCGACAATCGCCAACCGTGTAGAGTGCGCTGGTCAAGTCTGACAGTTGCGACAAACCTTTGGACCCACGTTTTTCCTGAAGCTCCCGCCGTTTCTGGACCGCGGTCGTGACGGAGTGTCTGATCTCCGGTAATTCAAACGGCTTCATCACATAGTCGTAGGCGCCGGTGGTGATAGCTTTCTTGGCAGTGTCCACGTCTGCGTAGCCGGTCATAAAGATCACACCCAGCTCGGGGTCAAGCTCAAGGGACTTGCGAGCGAGCGCGATTCCGTCCATATCGGGCATCCGGATATCTGTCAGCAGAAAATCGAATTTCTCCGACTCCACCAGCCGCAACGCCTCGGCCGGGTTAGCTGTGGCGCAGACCGCGTAGCCGATCGTGGAAAGGGCATCGGTCGCGAAGTGAAGAACAATATCTTCATCGTCGACGATCAGTATCTTGACGCCGTTGGCCAGAATGTTACTCCTTGTCCACCGGCTTGCAGCGGGCTGCCATCAGCTCTTCAATTCGATGCATCAGGTTTCTCAATTCGGTGAGATCGAACGGCTTGCAGATCACGGCAATCACGCCTTCGCGACTCGCGGCATCTCCAAGCTTGTCGGGGTAACTGTCGGTCATGACGATCATCAGTTGTGGGGCCAGTTGGCGGATACGACGGGCTGTGATCAAACCATTCTGACGCGGCATATGCATGTCGGTGATGACCAGATCATATTGATTGTGTGTCACCATCTCGACGGCCTGAATACCGTCAAACGCCTTGTCTACTTGGTATCCGTCATGCTGCAACACCTCGGCAAGCAGATCCCGCATAATCTCGGTGTCGTCAACGACCAGTATCCTGCTGACCAATCGTGTTTTCATCCGGTTGCCATTGCGCGCGTGACGGAATCGCGGATTTGCGCGATGGAGAACGGTTTCTTAAGGAAATCCGCAGCTCCGGCGCGAATACAGTCAGAGGCCGTCTCCAATGAGGCATATCCGGTTATCACGATCACCCTTATGTTGTGGTTCAGTTCTTTCGCTCGCCGCAGCAATTCGAGTCCATCCATCTGCGGCATCTTTAGATCAGTGATGACCACGGAAATATTGTTTCCTTGCAGCACGACCAGGGCTTCTTCGCCGTCTTTTGCGCTCAGAGGCTCATAGGGCGCAAAGACTTCCAGGAGAAAATCCCTCATCACCTCTTCGTCATCAACAATCAATATTTTGCCGTTATCTGTCATACTCAGCGTCACCTTGTCAGTTGCATGGCCTAGCCAGTTTGTGATTTAGGCGGTGATTTCAACCTTCTCTCTTACAATCGGTAAAACGACCGTAAAAGTTGAGCCGGCGCCGGTAGTTGATTCAGCTTTAATGTCCCCGCCATGATCGCGAATAATTCCGTATGAAACCGCCAGTCCCAGACCGGTGCCTTCACCAACCTTCTTCGTCGTGAAGAAAGGTTCAAAGATTTTGCTGAGGTTCTCCTTGGGAATGCCGCTGCCGGAGTCCTTAAACATAATAGCAACAGCACCGCCGAACTCACCAACTGGCGACTCAAGCGATGTATGAACAACCAACTCGCCTCCTTCCGGCATCGATTGCATGCTGTTGATGATGATATTAGTGAAGACCTGTTGTAGCGAGTTGGCATTGCCAACAATATGCGGCAGATCGGGTTGCAGTTGCCTATTCAGATGAATATCCTTCATGCCGAGCTGATGGGAGGTAAACAGAAAGACTTCTTCCAGCGACGCGTTGACATCAACCAGACCAAATTCTTCCTTGTTGGAGGAGCGACTGAACTTGAGCAGGTTCTGAACAATCATCTTGCAGCGCCGTGCCTGCAGTTCGATATCGGACAGATAGCGCGAAAATGCCCCAATTTCGGTCTCGCTCAGACTACCCTTCTGCACCTTTTCCAGAGCAAACTGGGCGTACCCCAGGATACCGCCCAAGGGGTTGTTCAACTCATGCGCCACACCCGCTGCTAATTGGCCGACCGCGGCCATCTTTTCCGACTGAAGTACTTGCTGCTGGGCTTCCTCAAGTTTCTGCGTCCGTTCTCGGACCATCTGTTCGAGGTTCTGATTGTGCATTTCAAGTTCTCTCTGCGTCTTCTGCACCGAGTCGCACATAGTGTTGAAGGCCAGGGCGAGCCGCTCCAGTTCCTGATCAGTGGTAACGTGCACGCGCTGCGAAAGGTCACCGGAGGCAATCCTCTCCGTCGCCTCTACCAGAGTGTTAATCGGGCTGGCAATCATCTTGACCAGCGTCACCGACAGCAGGATTCCGAGCATGACCAACAGAAGAGTGAAGAAGACAATCATCTGCTTCGTCTCCTCGATCTTGGCCAGCGTCTCTTGCAACCCCAACCCCATGTGGACATAACCGATGATTACTTTATTCTTATTTGTCTTGTCGCCGCGAGGTGCAGTTGAGCCGAGTTCCTCCTTAGAGACACTTGCCTGCTGGGTAGACACAGGGCTGAGAAACTCCACGTAATCTTTGCCGTCCGGTAAACGGCATTTCCAAGAGAGGACTTCCTGTCCTTCCATGTTGACTGGCTTATGGAAGTCGATGTCTTCACCCTTGACACAGATGTTGGCCGTATCGACGTCTGGGCGCACACTGCGCGTGAGTAAGACGCCATCCTTAGTATAGATTTCCGCAAAAATAACATCGTTATCATTTAGGAGTCCGGCAACCAGCCCATCGAGTTCAGTAGCATTCTCCAACATCACCCCAAATTCGGCATTGTAGGCCAGATTACGTGCGAGCGAAGTGCCACGCCGCTGTAATCCTTCTATCGCTGCGTCAGAGAACTGCCCGGCCATAAATATCGACAGGAGCACCGAGCTGGCGAGCAGCAGCAGACTAACTCCGAGAATCAGCCGCCATTTCAGACCGAGCGACGCCGCAAGACGCTTGATATCCATCAGTAGGTCTCCTTGGCGACGCTCACCAGTTCCGAGGGCAGGTTGATGTTGAGCAATTTGCCGGTCTTGAGATTTAGGTATAGGTAGTTTACTTCAGACACAGTTGCGCTGGTCTTGGCGGGATCAGAGCCGTTGAGCACGCGGAGTGCAATTCCCGCAGCCTGAATACCTACGTACTTGTAATCCGCCTCGAGACAGAACAGCGCGCCGCTTTCGACGAAAGTCTGATTGAACCCCATCACGGGTATGCGATTCCGCAATGTCTCCAAGAGCGCATAGCGAATGAACTGAGGCGTCGACAACTCCTCGTCTGCCACCGTCCAAATACCTTCTACCGATCGGCAGAGGCTGTCGATCGCCGCCGGTAGTTGCTTGGCGGCAGTGAGTTCATAAGAAATAATCTGAATCCCCAGACTGGCCGCGGCTTTCTTTGCTTCTTCGACCAGACGGTGGGTCCTCTCGGTGCAGATCACACCGACTTTTTTCAGGCGGGGAATCATCAATATGAATTTCTGTAGCTGCAGCTCAACCGGGATGTCAAGTGCGGCGCCTGTGATATGTCGTCCCGGTTGTTCCCACGACTGGATGAAACCGGATTCTATCGGATTTAGGACTTTGGCAAAGACGATGGGCAAGTTAGGGAAAGCTCGGTCGGCAAAGGCGGTGGAGCTACTGCCGATTGTGACTAGCAGTTCCGGATGTGCAGCCTCTATGGTCGGTTTTTGAGCTTCACCTGTCCCGATCAGAAAGTATTCTCTGACTTCCCAGTCGTGCTGCGATTCTCTGAGAGAGAACTCCAGACCTGCGATAGTACGGAGTGTGTGTTTGGCAGAATCGGAGTAAATGATAGCGATTTGTCGGGCGCCCTGAGCATCCGTCCACAACATGGCTGATAACAGCAGCAAGACTGCTGCTGCTGTCCTGATTCCACCCCTCACCATAGTAAATCTCCTCTTCCGACTCGTGCTGATAAAGCAGAACCGAAAGACCGTTTGCAGCAGGGTCCGACGCCGTACACTCGTCTGGTATTCTCCCATTGCCAAAGATGTTCAAGACCCGAGTCTGCCAGACTTCGTCCTTACACCAAGCGACTCCTGCCCACGACGGCGGGATAAGGTGAATCTGGAATGCCTGCTGTATAAAGTTATCGGAAAAGGATAGATCGACTTTACCGTCGGTTGACCTGAATGGTTCAAACTTAAACCGAAGCCCGACAAAAAAAACATCTGCCCGGTCGCCGCCCTTGCCACATTTCAGAAAGAAACGCGAGCCGATTCATTACGAAGCAGGGTGGCGAGACAAAGGACGGTCGATTTATGCTGCTTATGCTGCCTCGGATTCCGTTCCTGTAGCAGACTGTATCTCCCCCAAAAACTGATGGTTGAACGTTAAAATTGTCGCGCAACTTCCGATACTAAATGGTGAGAGAAAGTCATTGAATGATTTGACATGTGTTTCTTGAGCGGCACGAGCCAGTCCCCCAACGGAGGAATGAACCGCCTTGGTATTGCTGATAACCGGTTTTATCGGTTGGGCGGTTTGAAGGGTTCACAGATAGTCGCTCGGAAATACTCAGAGTCGGAGGTTGTTTCTTGAATCACAGAAGTTCGGTTCTTGCAGGTGCGCTTGCGGTTTTTCTCCTGCTGTCAGCGACCACGTTGTATGGCGGCACCGCAGGCAAGATTGCCGGCACTGTCCGGTCCGCTGTCACGGGTGAACCCTTAGCGGGCGCAACCGTCGGGGTGATCGGCAAATCAATTTTTACGATCACCGATATCGACGGAGAATTCTATCTCATCAATCTGCCGGTGACCACCTATGATCTCAGTGTCGAATTGATTGGTTACCGCCCCGAGAAGCGCGCCAATGTGATGGTGCTTCTCGATCTGACCACACCGCTGAGTATTGGATTGGTGCCGACGACGTTGGCAATCGACACCTTCGTCACAGTAGTGGCAGAGCGTCCGCTGATTCAAAAAGATGCCACCGGTTCGGTAGAGACGATTACCAGGGAAGAACTGGCAACGTTACCAAACGCCCGAAACATTGGCAACATGCTGTTGCAGATGACAGGTACGGTGAAAGGTTCAGATGGACTGCTGCACGTCCGTGGCGGCCGCGCTAGTGAAGTAACTTACTACTTCGACGGCATGCCCGTTCAGGATCAGTTTATCTCGCGGTTAGGCACTCGGGTCTCGCCAGACGCACTGGAAGAGATCAGTCTTGCTTCCGGCGGTTTCACTGCCGAATATGGCGAAGCGCTTTCCGGAGTCGTCAACGTCCTGACCCAGGAAGGAAGCAACGGCTACAGCGGCAAATTGAAGATCGCGGATGCATTCGAGCGGAATTACGACGTCAATCAAGGCGAATTTAACAATTTGCAACGCACCCAAAACAACTATGCTGTATTTAATCTTGCCGGTCCGATTCCATTTCTGCAAAGCCACAAGGCCAGCTTCTTCAACTCGGTTGAATATGTCCATAACGGCGGCTATCTGCCACATAATCGTACGGTCAATTGGACCGTCACTTCCAAACTCTCTCTCCAGCCCTTGCGGCAGTTCAAACTGACATTCTCATCCAGCTACTACAAGCAGGAAACGCAACTGTATCAACACATCGATGGTAATGGACTATCATACGATTTTGCCCTTGCAAATTCCGGCCTGAGCAAAGGTCACGCGTTCCGATTCGGTTCCAAAGCCACATGGCAATTGTCGAATGCCACGATCATGACACTTAAGGCAGGGCATTTCGAAACCGGGAGCAAGGTGGCTCCTGACAACCTGTTTGACGTCTACTGGGATCAGTGGCCCGGCTATTCTGTGGATTCCATTACCGGAAAATACAACGGCACGGTTCAGAACAACTACTTGGTGGACTCGACTTACCAATACACAGGGTTCCTTGGCAGCGACAAGTTCAATCCCTACTATCTCAATCGCATGTCGTCCTATAATTCAGTTGGCTTTGACTTGATGTCGCAGGCCAACAAGTACCATCTGATCTCCATCGGCGGTGAGTATCGCAAGAACAAGCTGTCTTGGGACAACAAGCAGTTCTATAACACCAGACCTTACGGAGAGAAGTATGATGTCGGTCCGACCTATGCTTCTGCCTACGTTCAGGATAAGATCGAGCTCGGTTATATGATTATCAACGCCGGCTGGCGCGTCGACTATTTGAATGCCAAGGTTAACTACTGGGATGATGTGATCAAGAAAAACAAATTGCTGAGTTCCAAGAGCAAAACTCACTTTTCGCCGCGCCTCGGCTTCTCGCACCCGGTATCCGACAAGACACTATTCCACGCGAACTACGGCTACTACTATCAAGTTCCGCCCTATCCCTATATGTTCACCAACCTGCAGGGCGATCTGACAACGGGACGTCCGTTGGTCGGGAATCCTGATATGGAACCGGAAAAAACAATCTCCTACGAATTTGGAGTAACACAGCAAATTGCCGAGAATACACGTTTCACGGCGACTACTTACTACAAGGACATTTCCAACCTCGTATCAAGCCGGCTGGTCGAGTATCTCGGCAGTTCATATACACTCTATCATAACGGCGATTATGGCTCGGTGAAAGGCCTTGATCTGGCCCTGACCAAAAGAGGTGGCTCGCGACTATCCGGAACCGCCAACTATTCCTATATGATTGCTGAGGGCAACTCCTCCGACGCGAGCGAGTTCTACTACAACTACTTTAACCTCGGCAATAACGCGCCACCATTGCCGGTGCAGAAGTACCCGCTATCATTCGATCAGCGGCATTCACTTTCACTGGACGTAGATTTCCGTTTCACCCGCGGGGACCATCCGCGACTATTTGGCTATCAACTTCCCGGAGCATGGGGGATTAACGCACTCTTCACTTATGGTAGTGGGATGCCCTACACCAAAACCGACGTGAAAGGTTTGCGGATAGGTGGTCTTAACGAAAGCAGGATGCCGGCAACCTACAGAGTAGATCTCCGGATGGACAAAGATTTCTATCTGGCTAAGAACAACTTGTCCAAACTGCGACTTTTTGTTGAGATCAACAATCTCTTCGATCGGCGCAACGTGACCAACGTTTATACCCGAACCGGTTTGCCACAAGATGATGGCTTTGACTACGAAGCGCTGGCGAACTCACAGGAGCCGGCGGTTGTGGAAAGTCTCAGTCGGTTACATCGTCTGCTGGCCAAGGACCCGCAGAACTATGACCAACCAATCAGCATTCAGTGGGGGTTGGAATGGATGTTCTAAGGTATCAGCTTGGGTCGGCAGAAACCGCACCCAGACAGGCCATTGTTGATTCGGAGGAATTCTAAATGAGTGTCAGACACTTGTTGATTGCAGCGGCTTTGACCGCCACCCTAGCCTGCATTGGCGAACCGGCAGCGGTTGCGGCGCCGGAAGAATCTCTCAAGCCACCGCCGGAACTACAGGATATTGTGATCCAGAATAAGGGCAATATTGTCACGACTATATCCAATTGGGGCGCAATTGGCGGGCAGAGGGAGTATGGTCTCCCTTCCGGCGAATGGCCGAAGGGTTCAGGCCACAATTATATCGGGGAAATGAAATACTGGATGGGAGCGACACGTGTTAATCATGACACGTTACTTGCCAATACGGAGGATGATTTTGCGCCTATTCCGTCGCTGATTTCGGGGACGGAGTCTTATCAGATTCGGCTTTCAACCGATACGACCCGCTTCGACTAC
>CAIVAP010000107.1 GCA_903903945.1 uncultured bacterium
AGAAAGAATGGTCAAAGCAGTTCTTTGTGATATGGACGGCGTCATTGTGTGGGACAACAATCTGATAGAGGGCGCCAAAACATTCGTTGACAATCTGCAGAAGAACGGCAATCCGTTCTTATTTCTGACCAATTATTCGTCAATGACTCCCGCCGATCTTCAGCATCGCGTTTCGCTTGCCGGTCTTGTCGTGCCACCGGAACACTTCTATACTTCGGCAATGGCCACAGCAGCATTTCTCAAGGACCAAGCGGCCGGGGACAAGGTCTTTGTTATTGGCGAAGGCGCTCTCACGCATGCTCTCTATCGGCAAGGTTTCACTGTAACCGAGCAGAATCCTGATTATGTCGTTCTTGGCGAGACTCGATCGTACAACTTCGAAATGATTGAAAAGGCTATTCGCTTAATTCGCAACGGCGCCCGCTTTATTGCCACCAATCCAGATGTCTCAGGTCCGTCCGGGTTTCCATCCTGCGGCGCGCTGGCGGCGCCAATCGAGCGCGTGACCGGTATCCACCCCTTCTATGTTGGCAAGCCGAATCCCTACATGATGCGTGCTGCATTGCGCCAGATCGGCGCACATTCCGAGAATACGGTGATGATCGGCGACAATATGGAAACCGACATTATCGCCGGCATTCAATCGGGCATGGAGACAATTTTGGTCCTGTCAGGTGTGACTACCGAGCCGGAAATTGCCCACTTCCCCTATCGCCCTACGCGCGTGGTCAAGAACGTCGGGGAGATAACTTCGCTATAGGTGCACACAGTCGGTGCTGCTGCTCCTCATCGACGATCTAACTTCCACAGAAGGATTGTACCTCCGCTCGCGAACCGTGTCCAAGTATAGCTGTGCATACCAGACAACAGCGACCATTGTTTAAGCACGCAAACCGGCGAATATCCTTGACAAATGCTCAAAATTGTCTAGCTTGCAATTGAATTGGTATCTTGGCGTGCGCTTATACGACATCAGCCGGGTTATCGTCATTTCTCCCGCACCGACGGAATAACAAATGAAGCCAAGCCATTGAAAGCTGTTCTTCGCTAAGGAAACCTGGGAGGGTCTTCGATGAAAAGGTTGTCTTTATTGATTCTGGGGCTAGGACTTATGTTGACTGCGACTTCTACCGCCGCAACAATTCATGTTCCGGCCGATCAGCCGACGATTCAGGCGGGGATTAACACGGCGATAGACGGAGACACGGTACTTGTGGCTCCCGGAACGTATAGCGAGAACTTGACCGTCGACAACAAGGAGATCGTCCTGTTGTCGGAAGGCGGTGCTGCGGTCACAACCCTCACTCCGGCAATCACGCCCGGCAATATTCTCGTGTATTCCAATAATTGGGTCAGTGTGAACAAGGCGCTGGGTTTCAAGTTCACCGGGGTCAATGGGCTTCATGGCATTGAGTTGATGAACGGGAAAGTAATCGTCGAAGAATGTCAGTTCGTCGACAATGTGCTAGAGGGTCAGATCGGTGGAGCCATCATGGTATGGGATGCGGCAGAGATTCGCAACTGTCTGTTCGAGAACAACCGCGGCGGAAGACATGGCGGCGCGATTCG
>CAIVAP010000108.1 GCA_903903945.1 uncultured bacterium
CTATGTCAACCAGCAGGTGACTTTGTCCATGAAGTTCTACTATCGGGTGCGACTCTTGGCCAATCCGGAACCGCGGATTCCACAGCGGACCGGCTTCTGGGCGGAGGACCTTGGGCAGTGGCGCTCCGATCAAGAGACCCTTAATGGCCGGGACTACAACCTGGCCGAGCTACGCACCGCTCTTTTCCCGACCGCACCCGGAACGCAGACGATTGGCTCGGCGGAAATGAATGTTGTGGTAGATGACGGCAGTTCCAATGATCCGTTTTCCTTTTTCAATCAAGGCTTCCCCGGTTACGGAGGAGGCAGGCGGTTTACACTGAAGTCCGATCCGGTAAAAATCACCACACTGCCGTTGCCGGAGGCGGGCAAACCGGGGGATTTCGGGGGAGCGGTGGGGCAATACCAGATGTCGACTCTGGTTGACAAGAACAAGATTGAAGTCAACGAGCCCCTAACCTTGCATATCAAGATATCCGGCACCGGCAACATCAAGTCGGTCGGCATTCCGAAGGTGCCCGACTTGCCGGATTTCCGCACTTATCAGGCGGGGGATAACGAAAAAGTCGAGAAAGTGAACTATCAGGTGGGGGGTACCAAGACATTCGATCAGGTTTTCATTCCCAAGCGCGCCGGCTCCTATCTGCTACCGAGCCTGAGATTTTCGTTTTTTGACCCGCAATCGCGCACCTACAAGACGGTCACGAGCGAGCAGATTCAGGTGGAGGTGACACCATCAAAGGATCGCTACGCTTCGCAGGTGCAGAATGTTCAGACCAACAGAATCGACCTGACCGCAAAGGATATTCGATATCTCAAGACAAGCCTCGGCGAGTTGCGTTCGCGTCGCAGTGCGCCAATCTCTGCCAGTCCGTGGTTTCTCGTAGTGATGTACATGCTGCCGGTTCTTGGTTATGTCGCTGTCTTAACGAGGCAACGTCACAAGGAACGGCTGCTCAGCGACGTCGGGTTTCGCCGGTTGCGGCAAGCGCGCAAACTCGCAGACAGTCGGCTTGCGAAAGCGAAAAGCCTGTTAGATGCAGCCGACGCGAATTCGTTTTACTCTGAAATCAATCGCTCGCTGATAGACTATTTTGCCGATCGCTACAATCTGCCGGCATTTGGATTGACCGCCGACAAGATCAGAGAGTACGCAGTGGGTAAGCAGAGTGATGTATTGGTCGGACAGTTGTTGGATCTGTTGCAGCAGTGTGATTTCGGCCGTTTTGCGCCGGGTGGCTCGGAAAAGACACAGATGACTTTTCTTTGGGAAAACGCAAAACGTCTGATCGTTGAATTGGAGAAGACTCGTTGATGAGACGATTACTCGTGTTGCTGCTACTGCTGCTATTGCCCTCATTGGCTTATGCCGGAGCAAACGAGGATTTCCAGGCGGGCGTCCGGCTCTACGATCAGGGTGATTTTGCGGGCTCCGCCAATAAACTGCAGTCGGTCATTGACCAAGGATACGCCTCGGCGCCGCTATACTACAATACCGCATGCGCCTATTACAAGGCCGGCCATATCGGGAAAGCGATCGCCAATTTCCGACGCGCCGAGAAGATGACGCCGGATGATGAGGATATCCGCACCAACCTGGCGTTTGTCAAGCAATTCTGCGTCGATAAGGTTGATGCTTCGCAGACCGATCCCTTCCTCACGCAGGTGAAGAAGTTGCTGGCGACTCTACATCCAAATCAGTATTTCCTGATTTCCTTCGTCGCGTGTGCTCTGCTATTCGTCTTTCTGGCGCTGAAACGCATCGGAGTCGTAGCTCATTTCGGCAATTCTCCCATATTCGCGCTGGCTGCAATTACAATCATCAGTGCGACAGCCATGATGTGGGTTTTGCGCGCGAACTACCTCGTGGATGAAGGCGTGATCGTAGTCGAGCAGACCGAAATCCTCTCCGGGCCCGGAAGCGATTTTGAGTTGCAGTTTGAAGGTCACGAAGGATTGACCTTCGAGGTACTCGACCAAAAGCAGGACTATTACCTGGGGCTGTTTGCCAACAAGCTCAAGGGCTGGGTCAAAATCTCCGCAGTCGAAAAGATCTGAACAGCAGCTAAACACAGTCGAGACACAGCGGGTCTCGCCTCTTCCACGGCCTGAAACCCAAGCCGCCTTAGCGACATCTAAAGTATTGACAGTATCACTACGGGTTAGTATGTTTTGGAGCACATGGTTTATATGATTAGACAGGGCAAGTGAAGATTCTGGATTGGAAGAAGCTGCTCGGGGCCGGCATAGCGATCGGCCTCTTATACTTCAGTTTTCACAACGTTGATTTCGGGGAACTCTGGCACAGCCTTACCCGGATCAATCCCGTCTACCTGATTGGGGCGGCAGTTAGCGCCGTAGCAATGAACTGGGCCAAAGGAATGCGCTGGCGGGCGTTGATCCGGGATGTCAAGGTCATATCCAAGCCCCGCGCTTTTGCGCTCTTTCATATCGGGCAAATGATTAACCTCTCAATTCCGATGCTGGGAGGGCAGGCGGGGCGGATTGTGATGCTTGCCAAGCAGGAGGGGTTGTCCAAAACTTTCTGTTTCACAACCGTGGCAATGGAAGTTCTCTGCGACGCCGTAAGTCTGGTCCTGTTGATTTATCTGGCATCATTTCTTTTCGCCATTCCATCGTGGGTCAGGGAAGTTGAAGTTTATGCCGCTATATGCGTTGGTCTCATGATTCTGACTCTGATATTGCTTATGCGCTATGAACGAGGGCTAGCCTATTTCGGCAAGAAAACGATTCGTCGGCGTTTTCCTCGTTTGTACAAAAAGTTAGAAAAGTGGACCACTTCCATGTCGCACGGAATCGCCTCTATGCGTAGCAGTCGCGGTGTTTTTACACTCGGCTTCTATTCATTGCTGGTGTGGTTCTTCCATATCGGTATTTGCATCATGTTGATCCAGGCCTTCGGGCTAAAAGCGCCATTTTGGGCTGGAGCAGTGGTCGTGATTATCAATTCCTTTCTACTCCTAATTCCGGTTTCGCCGGGAAACTTAGGTTCATTCCAGATCACAGTGATCACCGCGCTGTCGTTTTTTGATGTTTCGCACGCGGAGGCCGCCGCATTCAGTATTGTTCTGCACTTTATGGATTACGCCCCAGTCTTCACGATCGGATTCATTCTTCTGATAACTAACAAGTTCTCGTTCAAGAAGTTGCGGGAAGAAACGGTGCGAGAAGTGCAACAATCGGATTGTCCCAGCTGATCTCTGTAAACCGAGATTGAGAAAATAATCACAAAATCGAAAAAAGTGGGAACAAACGGACTGACCAGTCCGTCTAATAAGATATGGTGAGCAACGGTGAGCGCAACAAGAGGAAAGTGCTTCCTCCGGACGAACGTCGCGAGATGATTCTCGACGCCGCCTTGGATGTGTTTTCAAAAGGCGGGTTCCAGGATGCCGATGTTGACGAAATAGCGCAGTTGGCGCAGGTTGGCAAAGGCACTGTTTACCGATACTATCCATCGAAGCGTGAGTTGTATCTGGCGGTGGTCGAGAGAGTATTTGATCACCTTGAGGCCCGGCTGGAAGTCGTACA
Source organism: uncultured bacterium (assembly GCA_903903945.1). GTDB lineage: Bacteria > Zixibacteria > MSB-5A5 > CAIYYT01 > CAIYYT01 > CAIYYT01. The sequence continues at coordinate 3,553 of CAIVAP010000108.1, forward strand.
AGGACAATCTCAATCGCCGAGCCAGGTGTTACGCGCCGGGGTGGCGGAGCATGTCCGCTTTTTCACCGAGAATCCTCGTTGTTGGCGGGTTCTGGTGATCGGCCGTTTAGAAAACCGTTTCCACCCCTGCCATGATACGATGCTGGCTCACCACACCCTGTTGGAGAGTCTTACGACGTTGATTCGAAAAGGGATCGCCAGTGGTGATTTCCGAGAAGTTGATTCCGAGTTTGCGGCCTTCGCCCTGATGGCAATGGCGGCGACAGTCGTCGAAAAGCACTTTCACCAGGATAGAGACACGCTGCAAGAAGATATCAATAGCGCGCTGGACATATATTTGAGAGGAATTGGTAAGTGAACGATTCGTCAACCACTGTCCGACCTCGCCGGCTACGATCCGGCGTGACGCTGCGGGCAATTCTGTTTTCGGCAACGTTGGTGTTGCTTGGTGCGAGCAATTCGGCATTTGGTTCGGCGATAACGATTGACGATGCCGTCGGGATGGCACTTAAGAACAATCAGGACTACCTGATTGCCAAGTCGCAATTGGAAAAAGCCGAAGCCGAGATTCAAAAGGCGACAGCCGGGGCGCTGCCAACGCTTAGCTTCGGCTCGGCTTTCACCCGCAATCTGAAAATACCGACATTGTCCATCGGTGGAGAGTCGTTCAAGTATGGCAGCGACAACCAGTTGGATGTTGGCCTAACTCTGACGCAGCCGATATGGCTCGGCGGCAAGGTCTTTGCGGCGATGAAGATCGCAAAGATATACAAGAGTTATACGGAAGATATGGTCCGGGAAGCCGAAGGGCAGATTGTCTATGGTGTACGCCGCGCCTTTCTGGGGGCAATACTGACCCAGGATGTTGTCAAAGTCTACCAGGACGCATTGGCTACTGCCGAATTGAATCTCGACATTGTGAACAAGATGTATTCGCAGGGAGTAGTCTCGGAGTATGAATATCTGCGTGCACAGGTGGAAGTCGCCAATCTCAAACCGCAGTTGACTCAGACGCAGAATGGCGCCGTGATCGCTCTGGAATCGCTCAAGAACCTGATCGGTGTTAAACTCTCCGAGTCGCTTGAGCTGCAATACGAATTCGATTCCACTTTGGTAGGCAGGCAATTGAATCTGGAATACTTACAGAAGCTAGCAAGCACGAATCGAGCATCGTTACAGCAGCAGGAACACTTAGCCGATATCACTCATAGAGCCATTGGAATTGCCAAGTCCGGTCGCAGTTTTAATCTGATTTTTCAGTCGCAATACGGATACCGTCTGCAGGGGGATGATAGAGATTTCGTGGTCTTCAAGGGACATGACTGGACGCCGAGTTGGACGGCAGTCATGAGTCTCAGCATGCCGCTCTTCGACGGTTTTACCACGACTGCGGAAATAAGAAAAGCGAAGACTGACAATCAGGATGCCAATTTGAGTCTCGAACAACTCAAACAGCAAATTGAGCTTGATGTCAGGCAGGCGTACTATACTTACCAAGAATCAGGCGAACGGTTGAAGGCGCAATTGAAGACAATCGAACAGGCAGAGGAAGGATTGAAAATTGCACGGCTACGTTACCAGAATGGTATTGGCACGCAACTGGAAATCCTCTCGGCCGAAGCGGCGCTGACCCAAGCCCGGACGAACTATGTGCAGGCGACCCATGATGCTGCTGAAGCCGTTTATGGTCTGCTGCGTGTGACAGGTGTGAACAATATCGAGATGTTGAAGGAGCAATAGATGAAGAGAAAGCTGACATACCTGCTACTGCTTGTGTCGGTGGCGATATTGCCACTGTCCTGCGGCAAGAAGAACAATACAGCGATAACTCTGCCGACGATTCCGGTCAAGACGCTGACAGTGAGTCCCGGCGCGATTGAAGTAACGCGCGAGTTTTCCGGAGGTTTGGAGGGTATCGAGCAGGCAGACATCTACATCCGTCTTTCGGAAGCCGTGACCGCGTTGCCGTTCAAAGTCGGCGACCATGTGCAGGCAGGTCAAGTGTTGATAACGCTTGACAGAGGCGGCGCTTCGTCGCAGTACATCCAGGCGAAAGCGATGTTCGAGAACGCCGAGAAGAACTTCCAAAAGATGAAGTATCTCTTTGACGAAAAAGCCATCAGCGAGTCTGCCTTCGATGAAGCGAAAGCCGGTTTCCAGGTAGCCAAGGCCAACTATGATGCGGCAAAGGAACTGGTCGATATCACGTCTCCCATTAGCGGTACGCTGGTGGAGTTGGATGTCAAGATCGGTGATGTGCCGCTTCAGGGAGTGCTGGCAGCTCGCGTCGCGCGCACGGATGCTCTGCGAATGACGTTCGGTGTTCCGGCTGATCTGGTTGGTCAATTCTCGTCCGGAATGATCGGAACCTTCAGGGTCGCGGGAGATGACAACGTCTACGGTTGTACGGTTACGAAGGTCTCGGATGCCGCCGATCCGCAAACTCGGACATTCAGTGTGGAAATCACGATTCCGAACCCCGAGCGACGGTTGCAGCCGGGGACTTTCGCCAAGGCGACGTTTGTCGTACAGCGAAAAGACAACATCCTGGCAGTGCCGGCATCAGCCCTGTTATCAAATGAGGGAGTGATGTCGCTATACGTGGTCAAGAGTGACACCGCGCACGAGCGTACGGTTGACGTGGGCGCCAGCAACGGCAGGGATACGGAGATCCGCTCCGGCCTGAACTCGGGTGAGGAAGTCGTCGTCATGGGACAGGGGTTCTTATCTGACGGTTATCCGGTGATGAGGTCAATGAAATAACTATGATATTATCAAAAGTATCAATCAGTCGGCCGGTCTTTGCGACCATGATGATTCTGGCACTGGTAGTGCTCGGAATCTATTCATATCGCGGCCTCAGTGTCGAGCTGTTCCCTGATATTGACTTCCCACTTGTGGTAGTCACCGTCACCTATCCGGGCGCCACTCCGGCAAATATGGAAACGGAGGTGATGAAGAAGATCGAGGACGCGGTAAACCCTCTGTCTGGGGTGAAGCATATCGAGACGAAGTGTCTGGAGAGCTTCGCCTACTCGGTGGTGACCTTCGAAATGGGCAAGAGCGCGGATGTGTCCTCGCAGGAGGTGCGGGAGAAGGTAGCCGGCATACGAGCCGATCTGCCGAACGATATCGAGGATATTGTTATCCAGAAATGGGATCCCATGGTGATACCGATCGTCTCGGTGGCGGTCTCCGGCGAACGTTCGGCACGTGAGTTGACATTCATCGCCAAGGAGATCGTCAAGAAACGGTTGGAGTCGCTCCCAGGTGTGGGCAATGTCGAGTTGATCGGCGGCGAAGAACGCGAGATCTTGGTCGAGCTTGATCTGTCAGCCCTGGAGGCACTCAACCTTTCCATTTTCGACATTCAGAATCGACTGGCAGCGTCAAGTTTGGATCTGCCGGGTGGGACAATCAAGCGCGAAGGACGTGATTTCACCGTGCGCACCATGGGCAGGATCACCTCGCTCGACGAGATACGTGATTTGGTGGTCAAGAACGAGAAGGGGAAAGAAGTACGGGTGCGGGATATCGCCGTGGTCAAGGACACGACCAAAGACCTGGAGTCGATATCACGGCTGAACGGCAAGCGGGCAGTGGCACTAAGTCTCGTCAAGCAGTCGGGCGCCAACACTGTCGATGTGGCGAAGCGAATCAAGGCAAAACTGGAGGAGCTGAAGGGAGTGTTGCCGGCGGGAGTCGAACTGATCATCGCATCCGACAACTCGATCTTCACCGTAGAGGCCATTGACGATGTGATGGTGAATATTCTGTACGGAAGTATTCTGGCCATATTGGTCATTTTCCTGTTCTTGGCGGATAGTCGACCGACACTGATTTCGGCGGTGGCAATCCCAACGTCCATTATCGCTACATTCACTTTCATGAAAGCCCTGGGATTCTCGCTGAACTTCATGACGCTGCTGGGACTGTCGCTGGCTGTGGGATTGCTGATCGACGACGCCATCGTCGTAATTGAGAATATCTACAGACACAAGACGATGGGAAAGCCGATGGATGTTGCCGCCAACGACGGGACATCCGAAATCGGTCTCGCGGTGCTGGCAACGACGTTCAGTTTGGTCGTGGTTTTTGTACCAGTGTCGTTCATGCAGGGTATCGTCGGGCGCATGTTCTTCTCATTCGGCATGACCGTAGCATTCGCCGTTCTGGTTTCGCTGTTTGTCGCTTTCACGCTGACGCCGATGCTTTCCTCACGCTTTCTCAGAGAGGAACACATGCATCACGTCGGTACGCACAATCCTGTGTACAAGCTTACTAACGCCTGGAACGACATGTTCGACCGTCTGAATGTCTGGTACCAGTCGATAATCAGGGGAGCGCTGAATCACCGCGTGTTGACCATCGTCATAGCGCTGGTGGCGTTCTTTGGAAGCTTCTTCCTTGTGCCCTTGATCGGAACGGAATTTCTGCCGCAATACGATCAGGGACAATTCTGGGTATCGTTCAAAGCCGGACCGGGGACCACTCTGGCGGAGACAGCCAGACTCACGGAGGGCGTCGAAAAGATCATCGGTAGTCACGAAGAAGTGAAGACGCAGTTTGCTACTATCGGTTCTGGATCCGATCCCGATAGTCGTGGCTCAATCGCTGTGAAGTTGATCGATCGCTCCGATCGAAACGTCAACGTATTCCAGTTGATCGAGCAAGTGCGCAAAGAGCTCTCCAGGTATGTGGGATTGCGCATAACGATCAGCCCTGAGGAATCTCACGGGGGTGGTGGCGGCAGTGCCGTGGAGATCGCGGTGTCGGGCGAAAACGAACAGAAGCTAATGGCCTTGGCCAACGAGGTTGAGGATTCAGTGAGAGCTACGCCCGGCGCTGTGGAGACCGACAACTCTCTGGGAGAAGGCAAGCCGGAAGTGCAACTTGAGATGGATCGTGGCAAGATCTCCGATCTGGGTCTGAACGTTGCGCAGGTCTCAACGGCCGTGCGCTATTTGGTCAACGGCGTTGTCCCGATGAAGTTTCGCGACGGCAACTATGAATCGGACGTCCGCGTGCGGCTGCGGGAATCGGATCGCAAGAGCGTGTCTGACCTCTCGCGTATTTTGATACCGTCGAGTAAGGATATCGAGGGCAATAAGAATTTCCAGGTGCCTTTGAGCCATGTGGCTACTTTCAGAGACGCCAGTTCGGTCTCGGAAATCAACCGTTACGATCGACAGAAGACCGTGAAGGTGTACGCCAACAACCTCAATCGTTTCGCCGGTGACGTGCGTTCTGATGCGATCGCCAAAGCCGCCAAGATTCCGACGCCTCCCGGGTATCGAATCTATCAGACTGGTGAGGCCGAGTATCAGGCGGAAGCATTCGTAGCCATTCTAAGCGCTTTGTTGCTTGCGGTGATTCTGATCTACATCGTGCTGGCGTCGCAGTTTGAGAGTTTCACCGATCCGTTCGCCATCATGTTGTCGCTGCCGATGTCATTGGTGGGAGCATTTGTGGGATTGTTGGCTTTCGGCAGCTCGCTGTCGATCATGTCAATGATCGGTATCGTCATGCTGATGGGTCTGGTGACGAAGAACGCAATTCTGCTGGTCGATTTTGCCAAACAGGCCATACGAGGGGGGACTGACCGCACCGAGGCGTTGGTGAAAGCAGGTTCCATACGACTGCGACCGATTTTGATGACGACGTTGGCGATGATTTTCGGTATGCTGCCTCTGGCGCTGGGAATCGGTTCGGGCGCGGAGTTGCGCGCCGGCATTGCCCGCGCGGTAATCGGCGGGTTGGCAACTTCAACTTTGTTAACCTTGATTGCCGTACCAGTTGTGTTTACATTGCTGGATGACATCACCAAGAAGCTTTTCGGCAAACGTAGGAAGGCCGTTGCAAACAACAATACCGTTTGATAGAATTCCGGGAAGTAAGAAGCTCTTTCTCGACTATCTATCGGGAGCAGCGTCGGAGTTCTACTCACATCCGTTTACTAATCAGGAATCCTATGCGTCGGTTCAGCAAAAGCTGAGCCGACGTTCTTTTGAGCGCGAGCGAATTGTTGCCGCTCTCTTGCGGCAGAACCATCAGTTCGGCGCCGGTCCGAAAACAATCGAGAACATCAACAAGCTACTCGATCCGACAACGACCGCCGTCTTCACCGGACAACAAGTGACAATCTTCGGGGGGCCGCTGTATGTCTTTTACAAAGCGGCTCTGGCCGTCAAACTTGCCGAAAGCAATTGCCGTCGTCTGCAGTCGGCGGTAGTGCCGATCTTTTGGCTTGCGGCCGATGATGCCGATTTCGACGAGGTGGCCAAGGTCGTTGTTCCAGGCAAGGATGAGAAGTTGCTTGAGCTGGTCTACCAACCCAAACAGCATCCGGACGGCCAGAC
>CAIVAP010000109.1 GCA_903903945.1 uncultured bacterium
AGTTCGCACGAATCGACGGTTACGATTCCGCGCGCGGCTGTTAAGCCAAGTTTGCCGCCGATGGAAGTGGCGCCTCCCGTTCAGGTAGCGCCGCAGCCACAACCTCAACCGGTCAGTGCGTCTTTCACACCGGCAGCCGCTACCGGCAAGGAGATCAAGTCGCCGATGGTGGGCACGTTTTACACCTCCCCCGAGCCCGGAGCACCCCCCTTTGTCGATGTCGGTGCACGGGTCAAGAAAGGGCAGACCGTCTGTATTATCGAAGCGATGAAGTTGATGAACGAAATCGAATCGGAGTACGACGGGGTGGTGAAATCACGTTTGGTGGAAAACGCGCAACCGGTAGAGTTTGGTCAGACGCTGTTTGTCGTCGAACCAGCCTAGCCAAAGAAGTTTCCGGGCAACTCAAGGGAGAATTGCAGCATGAACCTGCGTGAAATGCTGGTGGAGATGCAACGTCAGGTTGCCTCTGACCTTCATCTGCGGGTGGGAATTAAGCCTACTCTAAGAGTCCACGGCAAACTGATTGCCCTGAACACCGATCCGCTTAGCAGAGATGGGATGAACGAGATTATTGCGCAAGTCCTGTCACCGGAGCAACAGAAGCGCTTCAACGCCCGTAACGAAATGGACTTGGCGTTATCAGTGACCAAGCTGGGGCGTTTCCGTATCAACCTCTATCGTCAGCGCGGCACCTCCGGTATCGCCATCCGCGCGGTCAACACATCAGTGCCGACTTTTGAGGAGCTTTGCCTTCCCGATTCGATTCGCGACATCTGCGAAGCTCGGCGGGGGTTGGTGATTGTAACAGGCACAACCGGTTCCGGTAAGTCGACGTCGCTGGCGGCGATAATCGAGCAAATCAATTCAACGCGCTCCGAGAATATCCTGACAATCGAAGACCCGATCGAGTACATCTACAAGGACAAAAAATCGGTCATTGCCCAGCGCGAGGTGGGCGCCGATACCGAGAACTTCGGTGCGGCGCTACGGCATGCGTTCCGTCAAGACCCGGATGTGATTTTGATCGGAGAAATTCGTGACGCCGAAACAATGTCGATTGCGTTGGCGGCGGCGGACACGGGACATCTGGTGCTGACGACGTTGCACACGATGAACGTGGTCGAAACGATTTCCCGTATCATTTCATTCTTCCCGCCGCACCAGCATCAGCAAATCCGACTGCTACTGGCGGGCACGCTCAAGGCGATTGTCTGCCAACGTCTGTTGCCGCGTTCCGATCAGCCGGGACGAGTGCCGGCGGTGGAAGTCATGATTTCGACCGGCGCGATTCGTGATGCGATTATTGATCCGATGAAAACGTCACAGGTGATCGAATTTGTCGAACAGGGCTCCGTGCAATATGGAATGCAGTCCTTCGACCAGTCGATCATGAAACTCTACCGTCAGGGCGTGATCTCATACGAAGACGCCATGCGCTGTGCCACCAATCCGGATGACTTTGACCTGCGGGTTAAGGGTATTACGGCGGCATCGGATCAGGCCTGGAGCCCGGTGGGGGCGGATAAGAAGTTCTAAGTCGCTCTACCTTGCCTTCTGGATACAGGGGCGGGATGATGAGAGATACCTTACCCTTGGTCTCTCTCGGCGGGAGAGGGAAAAAGGGCAAGTTGCCATAGGAAACCGTGGTTCGCAGTTCGCCGCGGCAAGAAGGAACTGGAGAGAGATTGTTCAAGAAGATTCTGATCGCCAATCGTGGCGAGATTGCCCTGCGGATCATCCGCGCCTGCCGGGAATTGGGCATTCCTACAGTAGCCGTCTATTCACAAGCAGATGCCGACTCACTTCATGTCCGGTTCGCCGACGAAGCGGTTTGTATCGGTCCGGCCAGATCAGCCGAGAGTTATCTTGACCCCAAACGCATTATCGCCGCGGCGGAGATTACGGGCGCGGAGGCGATCCACCCCGGATATGGCTATCTGGCGGAGAACGCTGATTTTGCAGAAATCTGCGGTTCGTGCGGACTGGTGTTCATCGGTCCGCCACCGGAGGCGATTCGCGCGATGGGAGACAAGGTTCATGCCAAGCAAACGATGCAGGTAGCCGGTGTGCCGGTGATCCCCGGAAGCGAAGGGAGCGTTGCCGACGCAAGCGTCGCCAAGAAAATAGTTGACGAAATCGGTTACCCGGTCATCATGAAGGCTGCTGCCGGTGGTGGTGGGCGGGGAATGAGAATTGCGCGCAATCAGGCCGAACTGGAGAGCGGATTCAAGACAGCGCAGTTGGAAGCAGCAGCGGCATTTAACAATCCGGAAATCTACATTGAGAAGTATCTGGAAAACCCCCGTCATATCGAGATACAGATTCTGGCGGATCAATATGGAAATGTTATTCACCTTGGGGAACGCGACTGCACAGTGCAACGGCGCCACCAGAAACTGTTAGAGGAGTCGCCGTCGCCGGTAGTCAGCGAAGAACTCCGCAAACGGATGGGTGCTTCAGCCGTAAAAGGCGCTAAGTCAGCAGGTTACCAGAACGCCGGAACAGTAGAATTCCTGCTCAACACGGATGGAAACTACTACTTTATGGAAATGAATACGCGTGTTCAGGTGGAACACCCAGTAACAGAAGAGGTTACCGACATCGATATCATCGCGGAAATGCTGCATATCGCCGCCGGCGATAAATTGAAGCTGACTCAGGACGATGTCAAGATATCCGGCTACGCGATCGAGTGCCGAATCAACGCTGAAAACCCGGACGCCAATTTTGCGCCCTCGCCGGGGCTGATTACGTCGTTTCATGTGCCGGGTGGGCATGGAGTGCGGGTGGATACACATGTGTATGCAAAATACGTGGTTCCGCAGTATTATGACTCAATGATCGCCAAGCTGATTGTGCATCACAAGAACCGAGCTGACGGCATTCAGAAAATGTTGCGAGCGCTTGATGAGTTTGTCGTCGAAGGCATTTATACGACGATCGACTTCCATAAAAAAATCCTGGCAGATCCGGTATTTCAGTCGGGAATATTTGACACTGGCTTCGTAGAAGACTATTTTAGGCGGACAAAAGGGCCGGCTATAAACGCGGATAAGGTCGTATAGTTTGGAGGATTTATGAACGTCCCAGAGGGCTTGAAATACACGCGCGAGCACGAATGGGTTAAAATCGAAGGTGACGTGGCGATTGTGGGAATTACCGAATATGCTCAGGGCGAATTGGGCGACATCGTCTTTGTGGAATTGCCTCCGATTGGCAAGGCAGTCAAGCAGATGGAACCGTTTGGAACCATCGAAGCGGTTAAAGCGGTCAGCGAGATGTTTTCGCCGCTATCGGGAGTGATCAAGGAAACCAACATGAATCTGGAAAAGGATTCAACGGTTATCAACAAGGATCCCTATAACGCCGGTTGGATCATCAAGATCGCCAAATTCGATTCTTCGGAAGTCAAAGCGTTGTTGGACGCTGCCAGCTACCGCAAGCTACTTGAGGAATAGGATATGACATTCATCCCCCACTCCGATCGCGAACGTCAAGAGATGTTGCGCGATATCGGGGTCAATAGTTTTGAAGAACTGCTTCAGGGTATTCCCGAGTCGTTGCGGCTAAAGAAGCCACTGAATCTTCCGGAAGCTCTTTCGGAGTTTGAGACGGTGAAGATAATGGGAGAACTTGCCGCCAAAAACCACACGATGGCCGACTTCGCCAACTTTATGGGAGCGGGTGCTTATGATCATTTTATTCCAGCATTAGTCGGACATTTGCTTGACCGCTCGGAGTTTAAGACCGCGTACACCCCCTATCAGGCCGAAGTATCACAGGGCACGCTACAAGGCATCTATGAATTTCAGTCGCTGATTTGCCGGTTGACCGGCATGGATGTAGCGAACGCCTCAATGTATGACGGCGGTTCCGCTACTGCGGAAGCAGCGTTGTTGGCTTTGTCAGTAACGAATCGGCGCAAAATCGTGGTGTCGTCGCTGGTGCATCCCCATTATGTAGACTGCATTAAAATCTATCTGGGCGGTGAGGACATTCAAGTGGTGAAAGTCCGACATGACGATGGCATCGTTGATGTAGATGATCTAAAAACCCAAATCAAAGACGCTGCTTGCTTTGTCATGCAGAATCCGAATTTCTACGGTATCATCGAACCTACCGACCGTGTCCCTCAGATAGTGAAAGAAGCGGGAGCGCTGTTAATCGTTGCCGCTAATCCGATTTCGCTGGCACATCTGAAGACGCCCGGAGAATTCGGCGCCGATGTTTGTGTCGGCGAAGGACAACCGCTGGGAAACAGTCTGAATTTCGGCGGACCCTATTTCGGTTTTTTTGCCACGAAAAAGGCATATGTACGACAGCTTCCCGGTCGCTTGACGGCGATGACCAAAGACAAGAACGGAAAACGGGGCTTTTGCCTGACGTTGCAGACCCGCGAACAGCATATCCGTCGCGATAAGGCGACTTCAAATATCTGCACCAACGAAGCGCTCTGTGCGTTGGCCGGAACGATTTACATGGCGACGCTGGGTAAGCAAGGGTTGAAAGAAGTAGCGCAGTTGTGTTTCAACAAGGCGCATTATCTGAAGGATCAGCTTTGCTCGATTCCCGGCGTGAAACTTGCGCACGACCGACCTTTCTTTATGGAATTTGCCTTGAAATTGCCGCAGCCCGCGGTGAAGGTCTTTGACCATCTGATCGAGAAGAAGATTTTTGCCGGCGTACCGACTTCGCGGTTTGTGTGGGAAGACGATTGTTTAATCGTATGCGCGACGGAAAAACGTACCAAAAGCGAAATTAGA
>CAIVAP010000110.1 GCA_903903945.1 uncultured bacterium
CATTGACATCTCTAAGCAGCGGGCAAAACACATTCGCGATCTTGGTCGGGTGAATTTCGATTACGTCATCACAGTCTGCGACAATGCACGCGAGCGCTGTCCGTATTTCGCCGGGGGTGTTAAGTCGATGCACATGGGTTTTGAAGATCCGCCGTTTCTGGCTCGTAACGCCAAGACCGAAGAGGCCGCATTGATGCATTACCGTCGAGTGCGAGACGAGATCAAAGAGTTCGTGGAGCAATTGCCGGAGATTATCGAGAAAGGAATCATCCCATGACAGCTCATATCGGCGTCTCGAAAAAGCTATCTTTTTTGGATCGCTATTTGACGCTTTGGATATTTGCAGCGATGGCTATCGGTGTTGGCACTGGCTATTTCGTTCCGTCGGTGGAGGCGGTTATCAACCGTTTTCAAGTCGGCACGACAAACATTTTGATCGCGGTCGGGTTGATTCTGATGATGTATCCGCCTCTGGCCAAAGTAAAATACGAAGAGATGGGGGATGTGTTTCGCAACTGGCGAATTCTGATTGTATCTTTGGTGCAGAACTGGGTGGTCGGCCCGATCCTGATGTTCTTCCTGGCAATAACGTTTCTGTCGCACCAGCCGGAATACATGGTGGGGCTGATAATGATCGGCCTGGCGCGATGCATTGCCATGGTGATCGTCTGGAATGACCTTGCCGGCGGCGACAAAGAATATGCCGCTGGGCTGGTGGCCTTCAACAGTGTCTTTCAGGTTTTCTTCTACAGCGTCTATGCCTATATATTCATCACCGTGCTGCCGCCGCTGTTTGGCTTGAAGGGGAGTATCGTTGAAGTCAGCATGGCGCAAATTGCCAAGAGTGTTTTTGTCTATCTCGGAATTCCCTTCATAGCGGGTATGCTGACGCGGTTTGTGCTGATCAAATCGAAGGGTAAGGAATGGTACGAGCGATCATTTATTCCGCGAATCAGTCCGATTACTTTGATCTCCCTGCTGTTTACGATTCTGGTGATGTTCAGTCTCAAAGGTAACATGATCGTGCAGATTCCGCTCGATGTTCTGCGAATCGCCGTGCCACTCTTGATCTACTTCGTCGTGATGTTCCTCGTCAGCTTCTGGATGAGCTACAAGATCAAGGCCGACTATCCACGCTCAGCCACGCTTTCGTTTACGGCTGCCAGCAACAACTTCGAGTTGGCGATTGCCGTGGCGGTGGCGGTGTTTGGCATCAATTCGGGAGTTGCGTTTGCGGCGGTAATAGGGCCGCTGGTGGAGGTGCCGGTGTTGATTGGGCTGGTGAATGTTTCTCTTTATTTCCAGCGACGGTACTTCACGATTCAGGCAGGGTGTCGCTAACCAACTGGGCAGCAGCAAGCTACATCAGGACATTAACCCCGTCACTGTGAAGCAAAAAAAGTCAAAATAAGGACTTGATTTGCTTGGCGATTTGGCGATATTGCCAAATAGGAGACACTGACTACGGAGCCAAATGGATACTAAAACACAAAACCGTCTTGACGCCAAAGCGCGAATCATTAAGGCGATGGCGCATCCGACCCGCCTCTTTATAGTCGAGACCCTTGCCAAACATGAACACTGCGTATGCGAATTGACTGCACTGATTGGCGCCGACGTCTCGACCGTTTCCAAGCACCTATCCATCCTACGGGAAGTCGGCATCATCGACGATGAAAAGCGCGGTTCGTCGGTGTATTATCAACTCAAAATGCCCTGTGTAATGGGCTTCTTTTCCTGTGTGGACACGGTGATCAAGGCCAACGCCCAAGGACAACTGAAGTGCATCCGGTAACAATCGCGACGATGAATGTAACCCTGTCCTTCAAGAAGAAATGTTTTGATGCTCAGGTGGAGCGGGTGAGATAAGCAATGTTGGCAAATTTCGCGGCATATCTCGTTTTCACGGTTCTGGGATTGACTAAGGGTAGTCGTCTGGGCGAAGCAGCGAACTTCTTCGTCTATGACACGATCAAGATTTTTCTCCTGCTGACCACGATCATTTTCTGTGTGGCGGTGATTCGTTCCTATTTCCCTCCCGAAAAGACAAAACGCTTTCTGTCACATGGCAAAGAGTATGTCGGCAACATACTTGCGGCTTTGCTCGGCATTGTCACGCCGTTCTGTTCGTGTTCGGCGGTGCCGCTGTTCATCGGGTTCGTTGAGTCGGGGGTGCCGCTGGGTGTCACGTTTTCCTTTCTGGTATCTTCACCGATGGTAAATGAAATCGCGTTGATCATGTTGTGGGGACTGTTCGGTTGGAAAATTGCGCTGATCTATATCGGCAGCGGCGTCACGATCGCGATCATCTCGGGTATTGTCATCGGCAAACTGCATCTGGAGCGATTCGTGCAGGATTATGTCTACACGATCAAAATGGGGGAAATCGCCGCGACTGAACAGACTTTCAGCGAGAGACTCAAGAATGCACGAAGCTACACGGTTCCGTTGCTTAGGAAAATCTGGCCTTACGTAATTGCCGGCGTCGGCATCGGCGCCTTTATTCACGGCTATGCGCCGGAGGGGTTTCTGGTCAAGTATGCCGGACCGCAAAATCCGTTTGCCGTTCCGATTGCCGTGTTGATCGGCGTACCGCTTTACAGCAATGCCGCAGGTGTGATTCCGATTACACAGGCGCTGATGGAAAAGGGAATGGCGACCGGAACGGTACTGGCGTTTATGATGGCAGTTACCGCGCTGTCGTTGCCGGAAGCGATCATTCTCAAAAACGTTCTCAAGCTGCGGCTGCTGCTGACATTCTTCGGTATTGTTGCCGTAGCTATTACTCTCACCGGATACTTGTTCAATGCCATCCTGTGAGTTAGTCGTAGGCAGGAAAGGAGCTTTTCATGAAGATCGAAGTACTGGGCACAGGTTGTTCGCGCTGCAAACAACTGCATGAAAACATCATGCAGGCCGTGATTGCCGCTGACGTCGAAGCTGACGTGTCCAAAGTGGAGGACATCACAGAGATCATGCGTTATGGCGTAATGTCGACTCCGGCGCTGGTGATCGACGGAGTGGTTAAGACGGTCGGTAAAGTGCCGTCCGTGGAAGAACTCAAGACCATTCTGGCTAAAGATTAGGCAGAGGAATCAACAATGAACGCAAAAAAGCTTACCACCATTGTCTTGATCGTCTTCGTACTGGCCAGCATCGCAGTGCTGGCAGTAAAACAATTTTCGGCGAAAAAAGCTACGACCGCTGACGGAGTCGTTGAAGGTACCAAGATTGTCGCCTACTATTTTCACGGTACTAAACGTTGTCCAACCTGCATGAAGATTGAGAAGTACTCGCACACGGCGATCGACTCGTTCTTCGCGCAGCCACTCAAGGACGGCAAATTGGAATTCGTGACGATGAATTATGATGAGCCTCAAAATGAGCATGTTTGGAACGACTACAAACTGGCGGCGCAATCGCTGGTACTCGTGCATTACAAGAACGGAGTAGAACAGAAGTGGGAGAACTTGACGCAGATTTGGGAGCTGGTCGGCGATGAGGATCAGTTCTACACCTATGTCAAGGACGGAGTTGACCGTTTCCTGAAAGAGTTGCCATGAGCGAACTGCTGATGGCTGCCGGCACGGCGTTGTGGCTTGGCATCTTGACATCCATTAGCCCCTGCCCGCTGGCGACCAACATCGCCGCGATTTCATTCATCGGCAGACGCGTGGCACACGGACGGCAAGTGTTGTTGTCGGGGTTGTTGTACACGCTGGGTCGGGTGATCGCTTATGCCGCGCTCGGTATCATTCTCGCCGTCAGCATTCTTTCGGTCACCGAGCTGTCGTTCACTCTGCAGCGTTACATGAACAAGCTGATGGGGCCTTTGCTGATCATCGTCGGCATGTTCCTGTTGGAACTACTCAGTTTCAATTCCTCCGGCGCGGGCGTCAGCGAAAAGATGCAACAACGGGTTGAACGGATGGGTATCTGGGGCGCAGTGCCGCTTGGATTTGTTTTTGCATTGTCATTCTGCCCGGTGTCAGCAGCGCTGTTTTTCGGCAGTCTGATACCGCTGTGTCTGAAATCCAACTCAATCTTTACGCTGCCAACACTCTACGGTGTCGGCACGGCATTACCGGTGATTGTTTTCGCAGTAGCAATCGCAATCGGTGCGCAGTCGGTGGCGAAGCTGTTTGAACATACTACGCGAATCGAATGGTGGGCGCGCCGCATCACGGGAGTAATCTTTGTCCTCGTGGGCGTCTATTTCTGCCTGCGCTACATTTTCGATATTCTCTAGTCCTACTATTACATACTCGTGTAGACGCCTTCGCGCAGCAGCGGTGCATAGTTGCTCTGATTCAAGGCAACCGCCAAATCGATATCGCTCCCGAAACCAATAGCAGTCACCTCCCGACCAGAACCACATTGCTGCAATGTCTGAAGCAGATGACTCTGCGCAGAGACGAATGTTGCGACCGCCATTTCCGCTTCCGGAGAGCGTTTTCCCGATAGATGTGAGATAATGGCGCCGGCACCGATCAGGTCCTCAATCGCGGGCCGCAAACTCCCGTCAGGCCATTTCTCACCTGCGGGTATCACACTAATGCGCTTGCCGATCTGCTCGGCCGCCATTGCCACGGCGTCGGCGTTGCGCAGGCAGCCGGCAAATGTCCGTATTTGTCCGGTAGCGGTGCTCAGCGCCGATCCATTAGGAGATGGGAGAACCAGTCGCGTACCGGCCGGGATACTCAGCAATGATACGGGCGACAGAGAGTAACCCCCTTGAGCTTGCCGACGTGAACGCGCCAGAGTACCACCGATTGATTCCGTGAAAGCCCCTGCGGTTCCGTCGCGCCAACGATACGGATAGACAAGAGCGCCGTTCTTGACGGCAACATCCACGCAGGTAGAGAACGACAGCACGTCAACGATGATGATGACATCACTGTATGGGGACAAACCCTCGATGCCAGGCAGTCCCCATTCGCATTTGATGTCGAAATCTCGTTGATCAAAGTACATGTCAGGTCAAGTGTGCGTTCAATATCCTTGGAGCGGGCGCTACGGAATCGGTATGGCCGCCACTTTTTTCTTGAAAAGCCGCATTGTCAGCGCGCCTGCGCCGACCGCCCAGGCAAGGACATAGGCAATCCAGCCAACAATCGGAATCTTGTAGCCGATCGCCAGAAAAATCATGCCCACCAGAAGCGCCCAGCCGAGCGAGATGCGGCCGTTTTTCTTGAGTAAACCCAGAAACAGAAGGCCGATCGTGATGCCGACGAAAATCTTGGCCATGAGAAAGATTAGCGTATAGACCGCGAAACCGGCGATGGCAATCGGGATGCCGACTACCGTAAAACAGGTTAGAATTAGTACCAACGGTACGGCGACTATGATTCCGATACCGATCAGGCCATCAAGTGCGGCATTCTTCCTGATCTCCTCGGCAACCGCGACGACCTGATCGCGACGGATCAGAATCATGGCGATACCGAGGATAAGTGAGCCAACAAAGAAGATCATTGACCAAAAAAGTCCGACCGGACGTGGGATCATTCCCGAATAGTCGGATGATTCGGAGGATCTGGATTTCTTCTTCCATTTGACATCGCCGGTGATCTGGGCATCGGAGGCAATATTGGCCTTGGTCTGGGAAGTATAGTTCAACTCGCCGCCGATGACGGCATCCGGCGTTACCGAAATCTTGTCGGCAATAATTGTGACATCACCATCGATGCGCCCGGCAATCGTCACCGTGCCGGCGCTGACATAAGCTTTGCCTGCGACCGTTCCATCGAGAAAAGCTTCACCGCTATATACGGCAATGTCTCTGCCAATGACGGCGTCATCGCCCAGAGTCATGTCAGCGGAGAAGGTAACGACATCACCATCAACTCGCGACGTGATATTTACAGTTTGGGCGGCACAGCGCAGAGAGCGGCAGATTTCGCCGTTGACAGTGACCTTTTGCGCGCCGGCGAGGACGTTGCCGTCGACATTGCCGTTGATCGTAACGACGCGGGCGGCGGCAAGAATGTCGCCGACAATGCTGCCATCAAAATTGACGGTGCTGCCGGTGAGAAAGAGGTCTTCCTGAAAATCGCCGGTGATGTAGACGTCGTTGCCTTTCCTGTACTGGTAGGCAGAGACTGTGGCGCAGGTGGTCAGTAAAAGAATCAGCGTTAAGCTGATCCGGCGAAAGCAGGCCATTTTCGGTCGTGTCATCATCGGTGACCTCCAGAATACTAAACGTAGCCGCCGCCGTGAAGTTACCGAAAAGACTTGGGGCGGCACGATTCTGTCTATGGGTAAGAGCAGGCCGGCGTTTAGGCAAGCGGAATTTTGCGGTCAGGCGGAACGGGCTCGCACATATCAGTTGACTTGGGGCGGCAATGTGTTAAGATGTCCCGATTCGATGTTCTAACTCTCGGAGGAGACTGTGAAAAGAGCCGTTTTTCTGTTTCTGTCTGCCATGACGGTGTTGGCCGCCCTCTGGGTCGGCGGGTGCGCGTCGGAACCGGCGCAGACGCAGGCACTGTATACCGATGCGAAGAAACTATTGGACGAAATTGACCGGGCGTTTACTTTGCCGGGTTCGACCGAGCGCAAAGCGCTTATGAACAAAATCATCAGCGAAAAGTGGGATATCCAGGTTGTCGATAAGCTGCGGCAGTATCTTAAGGAAGCCCCCAAGGGCAAGTATGCTACCGAGGCGACCGATCTGCTGGACAAAGCCATGAAATCAGACCATTTGCGGATGCTTGGCCAAGTGCGTCAGATTCTGGAACAGCAAAGTCAGGGAATTCCCAAAACGCAGGACGAAGCTGACTCGACGACGGCAAAACCAGGCAAACTGTAACAAGCTCAGCCCGATTCGGCTGCCAAATCGACACCGGGCGGCAAGTAAAAAGCCGATAGCCCGGCAGCAAATCTCAGAGGCTCGCGCCTTAGAAAGGCGCGAGCTTTTTTGTGATATTGTCTCCCTCTGGTTTTGTCGGCTAAAAGACGGAATCTCATGCGGGAGCCGTCCAATCATTTCCGGCCAATGTTTCGCCAAATCTCTTTACAAATGAACGTTGATTAGTTAGATTAGCGTTTGTACTACTGGCCGGTAGGGAGAAATATGTTTCGGTTTGTGATGCTGATAGCATCGGCGGTAGTCATTTTATTCACTTCCCTCGCGGGCAAGGTCATTCAAGTCCCCAGCCAGTTCGCCTCAATTCAGGTTGCGATCAATAGTGCCAACAACGGCGATACAGTATTGGTCGCCCCGGGTCTATACTATGAAAATCTGAATTTTCGAGGCAAGAAAATCGTGGTCGCCTCGCGGTATCTGACAGACCAGAGCGTAGGTACGGTTCGCAGCACGGTCATCGACGGCAGTCGGCCGACTCACCCCGATTCGGCGTCTGTGGTCCTATTCGCTTCCGGCGAGGATGCGTCCACGGTATTGATCGGATTTACTCTTACCAAGGGAATCGGCACGCTAGTACCAGGATCATTCCTGGGGGGCGGTATTTTGGTGACAGGGGAGAGTTCGCCGACTATCAAATACAATATCATCCGCAAAAACAGCGCCATTACCGGCGGCGGGATCGCCGTGTACGGCGGGAGTCCCACGATCGCCCATAACGCTCTTGTCGCCAATACTGCCAGCAACGGTGGCGGCATGTCGTTGGATTATTGCCGAGTGACGGTTACGCACAACGTGTTCTACCAAAACATGGCGGACATCAACGGCGGCGCGCTGATAATCGGCACGGCGGTGGTCAAAATCTACAATAACGCTGTGACCGATAACGGGGCGAAGACCGGCGGAGGCATTTACTGCAACAATGGTCTCTGGGAGATCAAGTACTGCGATTTCTTCCGCAACCAGAATGGCAATTTCGCGGGTTGTGGGGATGCCAGCCTGGGAGACAAACGGACGCAGAACTTCAACAAGGACTCGTCCGACGTGTATAAGAACATCTACCTTGATGCCGGGTATACCAATCCTACGGCATACGATTTTTCGTTGACCTGCCGGTCGCGACTGATTGATGCCGGCGCCGCCATTCCCGAAACGCATCCAATGGGAGGCTCACACGAGGATATCGGCATGATCGAATACCCGTTTCGCGTTGGGGATGTGACAATCGACGGCAGAGTTAATGTCGCCGATGTTGTGGCGATGGTTAACACCATCTTCCGTCATGCGCCGGTACCTTGCCCGATATATGCCGCCGACACCGATTGTGATCGGATCTTCACGATTGCCGATGTGATCGTGTTAATCAATTACTGGATCGGTGTTTCCGAGTCGTCGTGTCTTTTTGACCTGAAGTAAACACATCACCAACCGGAAAGCACCGCTGAAGGGACTGAGACGGCACGCCTCGGCGTTGAACGCGAGACAAAAAAACGCCGACGGGTGACCCCTCCCGCCGGCGAAACCACGAATGAAAGGATTGGATGTCAAAATCCTTTCTTGTGCGTCAGAAACCCCTGACTCTGCCGAAGTCCCGCATCGGGTAGACTCCTCGACAAGGCCAGAAAAAAACTACTACTTCATTTTGCGTTCCAGTTGGTCGAGCTTGCGCTGCATCTCTTCCAGTTTGCTCTGGAGCTCCTCCATCTTGCGCTGCGTATCTTCGTTGTTGGGATTATCTTGAAACCAGAGTGCCGGGGCGCGGCCTTCCCGATTTCCCTTGTTAAAGTACTGCATGTAAGTTTCCGAGGGATCTGCCGAGCCGTAACTGTCAATTTCGTCAACTTCCAGGGTTATGGTTTTCTCCGCTTTCTCCCGCATCACTACCAGATCGACCTTATCACCTTTCTGTTTTTCGCGGATGATCGAACTGACCTCGCTGGGGTTCTGCACTCTTTCCTTGTCCACTTGGACGATAACGTCGCCGACTTTCAGACCGGCTTTCTCAGCAGGGGTGTCTTTCATAACCTCGGTAATCAGTGCGCCCTCGCCATCGGGAACGCCGAAGTAGTCCCCCAGTTTACCCGACAGTGATTGCATCGAAACACCAATACCGACAGTTTTGAACGCTTCCATGTTTTTGCGTAAGGCGCCGCTGCCGGGGTTGTCACCGTGGAAAGAATAAACAGATTCTTTGCGTTCGCCGACCTGTAAGCTGAGATCAATGTTCTTGCCGCCACGATTGACAGACAGCTTGACGTTGTCGCCAACATTGCTGTTGCCGACCAGTCCGGTCAGCTCCTCAGAACTGGCCACCGTTTTGCCATTCCAAGTGAGAACGACATCCTTTGGTTTTAGTCCGGCCTTGTCGGCAGGCGACTTGTCGGCAACGTCGTTGATCACCACTCCCTTGTTGACCGACAAATTGAAGGCATCGGCCAGATCGGGGGTGACGTCCTGCATGTATATGCCAATCCAGGGTTTGCCGGCCGCGGAAACTTGTTGCGCCCCAATGACAACGAGGAACGCCATCAGCGTTACAAGGACGAGATGTTTCCTGCTAAGAGACTTCATTGGTTCTCCTTTCGATACTCTTTATATTCACTATTACTTGTCGGTCGCTGGGGAAGTTCCAATTTGTTCGGGGGGCAGACAGTGGCTACGGGTGCGGGAAAATTGGGCAGGGAAAGAGGTGCGAACCCCTGTTAGGGCTTGGTCGTCCCGACCAGACTAAGCAGAGCGGAATGCTGCATGGCGACTCATAGCATCGGCGAAAATCCTTGACAAATAATGCGGTTTTGCTATCTTGTAATTTGGATCTTTACCGTGATCTGCGGTGATTCTCATTTCGCCGCTCTTCTTGGCGCGGTAGGACGGGGAATACAGGATGCAAAATCTCAAGAGCGAATGTAATTTGTTAATATACATAGGAGGTAAGATGAAATTGAACGTTCTGTTGGTGCTCGTGGCCCTTTGCGTGGTTTTGATGGCTACTGAAAGCTTCGCCGTTAGAGACACCTGTTACAGCGCACCGGATACCTGTTACGTCTGCAGGTCGTTGGATTCGATACAGTATTTGCCGCGTGGTTCTATCACCAAGTTGGATTGGGGTGCATGTGATACTGTTCGGATCGGCTGCCCGGTTGGTGTCGGTGATCTCGTGGACGGAGACTCCTTTCAGGTTCCGATCTACCTTTACAATGACGCCCCACTTGGAGGCCTTTCTATCCCGCTTCGCCACTACGGGAGGAATCTCCGCTTTGGCTTTGGTGGCGACTATGGGCTGGATTTTACGGGTACCGCCGTGCTGACGCCCATCCAGCAGGGAGGTATTCATTTAATCACGGATGATAAAACCGACACGGCATCCGCGCTTCTCGGATGGGTAATAGACCTACAAGGGAAAAGGCCGATACCTGCAAATACTACTGATAGAGCAAAATTGCTTGGCTACTTGTATTTGGTGCTCACCGGCACGACCCATCAAGTCGTTCGGTTTGACACTGCGTTTTATCCGCCGGCAGGAGAGTTTATTGCAGCCCTCTTTCTCACGAATCCCGCTCTGACTCCCGAAGAGTTTCCTAAGTTCGTTCCACCCTGCGACATCAATCTGGACGACACACCCTTCGGAAACTGCGGAGACGTGGATGGGTCCAGCCACATCGACATTGCCG
>CAIVAP010000111.1 GCA_903903945.1 uncultured bacterium
TGCCGACACCGCCGAACATTCGATCGATAAAGATGAACGCCAACGTAGGATTAAAATCGATCAAACACATTCCCTCCAGCGGTTCGACGCTGACTGTAAACGTGTTCGACGGATTGACCAGCGACATAATAAACTCGGAGTAGGTGATTTGATCGACGCTGACCAGTTCGGTGTCGACCATCGCGCGCTGAATTGTCGAGAGCGTCGAACCGAGGTGCCCGGCGAAGTTGTCATGCAGATTTTCGAGGGTGCGAATCTGGTCTTTGGATACTCTGTTGGGATGCTTAAAATCGTAGGCAACCACCGACCGCAGCAAGTCGTCGGAGGCGGCCAGTTGCGCGCCAATTTCATCACCCGCCGAGACTGTGGATAATAGGGCGTCGATTTCATCCTGTGAGAGTATCTTAGCCACGCTCGTTTCCTTTCCTACTGCAACACAAAATCAGTGAGATAAACCGCTTTCGCCTGTGTCGGCGCCAAGAAGCGGTTGACAATCGTCAGAATCTGCCGTCGCATTTGATTGCGTTGTCTGATATCAGCCAATTCGTCGACTGTTTTCGACGACAAGATCGTTATCAGAATGTCTTTGACCTGTGCGGCCTTCGATTCGAAGATCTTGACATCCTCGGCGCCGGTCATTTCAAAGCTAATCCCGCAAGACAAATAGCGCGTGCCACCGGTCCCGGCTGGGTTAACGACGATGCTTTCGATGTTGAAGTAGTTTGTCTCCGCGGCGCCCCCTTCACCCACCTTGCCGCCTTCATCCTTCTTATGTTCCTCCGCCTTGGCTTCCGCCTTCTTCTCGACGGGAGCCGGAGGGGGCTCCACCTTTTGCTCCGTAGGCGCAGAGGAATGAGCCAACATCGGTTTGAGCACTTTGGTGGTTATCATGAAGGCAGCTACGATAGCCGCCAGGCCGATCACACCAAAGATCGCTGCCTTGGTCAAAATCGCCGAGAGATTGCCGGGAATCAGACTCTTTCGTGGAGGCGCCGGCGGGGCGACTTCAGTTTTCTCTTTAACGTCAGGCATAGTCCTCTCCCTGGTTATTCCTCAACGATCAGAGGCGCCCGGGACACGGGCGCTCCGGAATTACGTTTGAAAGCAGTCACCTTTTCGATGATTTGCTCAGCATTCTCTTGCACCATGATCTTCTTACCCGTGGTCAGGCTGATGATCGTATCAGGTATCTCTTCCACAAACTCGATCAGATCCGCATTAAGAACAATCAACTGCCCATTCAGGCGCGTGACTTTAATCATGATTACCTCTTGAGATTGACGAGATCGTCCAGCATGCTGTCTGAAGTTGTGATCACTCGCGCATTGGATTGGAATCCCCTTTGAGCGATAATCATGTTTGTGAATTCCTGAGCCAGATCGACGTTCGCCGATTCCAGCGCTCCGGAAGAAATCGTGGCAGCAATTGTCTCGCCCGCAACACCCTCGATACCTTCACCGGAGTTCGCCGACGATTGGAAGAGCGATTCGCCCGACTTCATCAGTCCTGCCTGGTTGTTGAAACCGGCAAGCACGATCTGCGCCAAATTGCGGGAGACACCATTAGAGAATATGCCGATTATCAGTCCCGTCGGATCGATCGATATCTTGTCCAGAATGCCCATACCATATCCGTTTTGCTTAACTGCGGCGACAGTCTCGGTGCCGGAGAAACCGGTCAAACCGTCATACTTGCCCGATGAACCGGCAAACAATTCAACTTGGGTCAAACCGGCGCCATTGTTTGGATCAAACGTGAACTTGTCGGCGCCGCCGTCGTAAGCGAATCGCAACAGCGAACCATCCGAGTTGAAGGTCACATTACCAGTGGCACCAGACTGGAGGATTTCGCCACCTTGCATAGAAATGTTCCAGTACCATTTGTTCGGTTCGTGAGACTTGATGAAGTTGGTCATCATCACATGCGTGCCGCCCAATGAATCAAATACAGTGATGGATGTTGCTTTATCAGTGTTCTTGGTCGTAATCGACGCCGTGCCCGCCAAGAGACCGGTGTCGGCAGCGTTCACTGTGATGCCACCCCCAGCGAGACCGGTGACACCGGTCGCCAGGCCGGTATTGCCATTAACGGTAATGCCAAGGTTTGTCGTAACCGCGGTTCCACCAACAGAGGGTGTAAACACGTCTTGTGCGACGAAACTGTGATTGGTACCGTTATTAACCTGGAAGGTCGCGGCAGCTGCCACGCCGAGCAAGCGATTGGCAATGTCGCCGGCAACGGCGGTATTAGACTCGATGGTATAGGACACGCCTGCTTTGGTGCGTGTGATTTTGATTTCGCCGCTATCAAGTTTGGCGTCGATGCCGTCAATGATGTCGATCGCGGCAATTACGTCGTTGACCGTAGATAAAGTAGTCAAACCGCTGATATCGACTGGTGCATCGCCATCGACAGACAGAGTGAGAGCGGCTATAGTCACACCGAGTGACGTAAGAGTTTCGCTGCCAGTCAGAGCGACCGGCGGACTGGTAATATGAGCTCCGGAGCGGCTGGCTTCGGTAGCCTGCGCACCGGTGATCGTAATTACGTGTACACCCCCCGCACCGTCGCGGGCCTCGCCGGTAACCGATGTGATGCCATTGGTTGCCGTGGTACCGACAGTAAGGGCAGCGTCGGAACGAGTCACAGACGCGTCAAGGTTGTTGCCAAAATCAACCCTGCTTGTATTCCGGGCCGGGTCCTGTTGACCAAACGGCAGCTGGATGTTGCCCACAATCGCCGTCGCCGGAATCGTACCGGTGGAATCGGCCGTCTTGCCCTGAACAAACAAACCATTGGACGGATTCACCAGGTAGCTGTTGGCGTCAAATCCGAAGGCACCCGCACGGGTATAAAATTTTGAATTTCCGTCTGACAACAGGAAGAAGCCGTTGCCTTGAATCGCCAGGTCAGATATCTGGCCAGTGAGTTCGAGACCACCCTGCGTAAACAGGTTGTCGATCGATGCTACTTCCATTCCTAAGCCGAGTTGGACCGGGTTGGTACCACCTGATATCGACGACGGACGACCGGCGCCGCGCAAGGTCTGGACCAGCGCCTCGCGGAAGATCGAACGACCGGACTTGAAGCCGATTGTGTTGATGTTCGAGATATTGTTGCCGATCACGTTCATTCTCACCTGATGGTTTCTTAGTCCTGCAACTCCGGCGAATAATGATGCTAACATGTCTTCTGTACCTCCATTATAACAGGCTTCCTCAAGGAGGTCCGGCCTGCTTTTGCTTTCTATCCTACCACTACTGAGTCGATGTTAGTAAAAACACCGTTCTTCATTTTTCCCGTTTCGATCGCCGTCAGCACCGTCCGATTGGAGACGCTGACCAAAAGTGCGAGATTATCGAGCAATACCACCGATTCGCGCGCGCCCTTTTCCGCCACCTTGTCCACCGCCTGAGAGAGACGATCGAGTTTTTCCGGTGACAGATCGATACTGCGGCGATTGATTCGCTCGGTCAGATGTTTGGAGAATGTCAACCCTTCGGTCGTCTGCGTCCGTTGCGGCTGTGGCTTCGGAGCCACTCCACTCACTGGCTGCGCAGACGCTGCCGAGCCAACGGCGCTAATTCTCTGGACGGATTCACTCATCACACTTATCCCGCTTTCACTTCTCTGACCTGCGCCAGCGGAATGTAGGCGCCATCCACCAGCAAGTACGCCTGTCCGTCGACGTATTTAACACTATCAACCGTGCCTGCACGATAGTTGCTCACCGTAACAGCCTGACCGTTGGTGTCCTTCAGATCGATTTGATAAGTGTAGTTGCCGGAGGCAACGTTATTGCCGAGATCATCCTTGCCATTCCAGTGGATTGAATTGTCGCCGGATTGAAGATTGCTGACCTGCAGCGACCGTACGACTTTGCCGCTTTCGTCGGTGATCGTGATGGTTCCCGAGAGGGCGAAATCGGCTGATTTGAAGGTTATATCGGCGCCAGAACCGCTGATAATCCCGACACTGTCACTGTCCGCGGTAATCTCTTTGCCGATCAAGGAAGTTGCCATCGTGTTGTTGATGGTTTGGGAAAGGAGCATGTTATACTGCATGTTTTGCGACAGGCTGCTGTTCATGTTCTGCAACTGTTCCAGCGACGAAAATTGCGCCATCTGGGAGACGTACTCCTGATCGTTCATCGGTTCCAACGGGTTCTGGTTTTGAAGCTGCGAAATGAGCAGCTTGAGAAACTCGTCCTTTCCCAGGATGTCACCGGACTTTTTTGCCTCTTCCTTGGGAGTTGGATTCAGAATCGAACTGATTGACTGTGTGTCCATAATTGCCTCACGCCAATAGATTCAAACTACCCAACATCGATTGGACCGCCATACTGATGCCGCCTCCGCCTTTGGACGGGTCTTGTTGCGCGGCATTGTCGGCGATGTCGGTGTCGGAAGTGTGTTTTCTCTGGCTTTGATAGTGTGATTGTTGCTGACGCGCCCGTTGTTCATCAAGCACGACCTCAACATGGTCAACTTTGATTCCGGCCTTGTCCAGACTCTCGCGCAACTGCGGGAGATTCTGCTCGACCGCGGTCCGGGCGACTTCGCTGGTCGTCTCGAAACGCGCCGTCACTTCCTGCGACGTCGAAACCAGTTTCACTCGCATGCTGCCAAGGGAGGCCGGATGGAGTTGCAGTTTGATTTCGCTACGTTGGAGAAGCGCGTCGATTTGGAAACGATCGAACTGGATTTTGAACTTCGTCTTGTCGATTTGTGGTTCTCGTGTCTCCGCTACCTGATCGACGACCGGCGGATCGGATTGGTCCGAGGTCAACTTGTTCCAGTGCTGAGCCGTCTGTGGGTAATCGCCGGCAACCTCGACCGCTTTCACCGCTGTCTTCTCAAGACTGCCCTCTTGAACCGTCTTGATAGTTTCCGGCGTAGTCGTCAAGTCGGAGTGCGGCTTGATCTCGTTCGGCAGAGTTGTCTGCGAAACAGCCGCCGTCGAAGCGGGCTGAATGACAACACTGCTCGTGGCAGCGGTTATCAAACTCGTGTTCGGGTCCGGCGATGCCGTAGATGACAAGATTTCCGCGAGTCCGTTGACTTGCGGACGATTTTGCGGTGTTGCCTGCTGGAGTATTGCATCGACAGACTGCCCCGTCGATGGCTTGGTTGGTAAGCCGTCGAATAGCAGGACTTTTGGCGGCGCAATCGGCGCTGCGTCTGTCTTGACTAGCTCCGGTAATTTGAGGTGCAGTTGAGCCGACAGGTTATCAATGTTAAGAGTCGGGAATTGCTCCTTCAGAAGCTGCTCCAGACCCCCGAGCTGCGAGGATGCTACGGGAAGAGTTGTCACCGACTTGGCCGAAGTTGCAAGTGACAGATTCGGCTGAATAGCCACCGATTTCGGCGATGTTGATAGCACTTCGGATAGAATCGACTGCAGCTTCGCCAGGTCGCCGCTACTGAGCATCAAATCGGCCGGTAGCTGAAATTCCGCACCGTTCAACGATGCCATTTGCTCCGATACGACGATAAGCTGCGGGGCGGTTGAAGCCGGAATCGCCGATGCCGGCAGTTGTCGCGCCGTTATCAGCGTCTCAACCGGTGAAGCACCGAGATTCAGAGACATCAAGCCGAAGCCTTGCTGTGCATTGATTGGCAGCGACCCGGCAGAGGAGCCGTCCATCGCTTGCTGTTGGCCTGTCAAACCCACTGGACCGAGCAACTGCAGCAGCGCCACCTGCGCTGCCGGGCCGACTTCCCCCTGCTGTGCATTGATTGGCAGCGACCCGGTAGAGAAACCGTCCATCGCTTGCTGTTGGCCTGTCAAACCCGCTGAACCGAGCAACTGCAGCAACGCCACCTGCGCTGCCGTGCTGACTTCCCCCTGCGGTGTCGCATTGTCTGTCATCCCCGGGAAGACAACGGCCGGAATTGCCTGACCAAGCTGACTCAGCATGGCTGCAAACCCGTTGGCGCCCGGGCTCTGTCCCTCTTTGAGACTTACGCCGGGTGGCGACTCCGCGCCCACCGCTGGGAGATTGACAGTGTTCAGTAGTTCATTCATGTGTTAGTTCTCGCTCATCGAGAGAATGTACTGAGTGATTTTGGCCGCGCGCTCGGGAGACATTTTCCCGAGAACTTCGGCCGCCTTCTGCTTTTTCATTTTGCTGATCATGATGCTGACTTGTGCGTCGGTGAGCCGTTCGAGGATTGGCACCACTTCCTCGGTGGCCATTCCTTCATACAGCTTCGCCATCTGCATGATGTTTCCCTCCTCCATTGATTTTTTGCGTTGCAACAGCGCTTCAACTTCTGACTTCAGTGACTGTAACTGTGCCCTTTCACCTTCGATCTGCGCCATCTTCTGGGTGATTTCTGCTTTCTGGCTGTCATACCAAGCGACTTTGGCAACGGAATCCTTAGCCGTCGTCGTGTCGGTATCACTTTCGGGCAGACCTTGCGCTTCCCCAAAATCGGAGAAGAGCCGATCATAGGCATCCTGCTCATGGGAAGCCGCTGCGATCGAATCGGCTTTCTTGGCTGCCTTTGCTGCCTCTATCGAATCGGACTTGACCTTATCTTGAGCTGTCTGTTCGGCGGTCGGTGGCTTGACGTTGGAAGAACTAAAGACCCCGTACTTGAGCGAGAATACAATTACGAACGCGACAAAAACGATTGCTGCTGCTAGGATCGGGATCAACTTTGATTTGGAGCCAGCCGCTGGGCTTGGCGATGCTTCTACTTTTGCGGGGCTGCCGCCTTCTGGTTCGGGCATTTTCTCTCCTCATCTCGGAAGCCAAAATGGCATTCCGCCTGTTGGCCCATTTGCAAGGAGAGTGCCAACTCATTCCATGTTCGTCTAAGTGCTTGGTTACAATGATGTTAGTGACGAACCCGCGCGACGCGCGGCCGGGTGTTCTTTGGAGTTGCTGGAACTATCTTCCACAGGAACGGTGAGGTTTTTCCGGTGCGGGGTCTGTTTGCAGTGACCGGAGGAGGTGACTTCCTGGCGAAGGCGGTATTCAAGATACTGGGCGCGAAGTGAGTCTTCGCGTCCGCGAGGATGAAAAGAGAAACGAAGTGGCGGAAGCTACTGCAACATGGCTTGTATCTGGCGATGAAGGGCTTCAGGAGTTATGGCGCCAATACCAAGAGACTGAGCAACTTCCTCCGGAGTATAGCGGTTGCCCGCCGCCCAGATTTTCTTGAGGAAATCTCCGGTCGCCGGTCTGGAAGCATAATCAGCGCCGACAAATGCCCGTAGTTTCTCCTGCAGTTGTGCCGCCAGAAACCAACCGCGCAGATGGTCGGCGGAAGAAAGATAGTCGGCGCATGTCAGGTACCCTTCCCTTTCGACATCGTTCCAAGGGTAGCCAAGCAGGGGCTGCTTGATCTTCTCATACGCCGTTTTGGGATCGCTCTCGCCCGAATAGAGCGATTGTTCATAGAGTAAGTCGCCGCAGTATGATCTGACGGTGATCAGTTTGATCAAAGCGCGAAAGCGGAGGTAGTCTTTGGTCTCCTGAGGTGAGAAGCCGAGACGATTCTGCAGGTAGGCGGGTTGATCAAGTAATTGTTCCAGCAGGAAGGCTGATGCTTCGGTGAGTGTCTGGTTACCTAGATAAGCAAACTCAAAGTCGCGCTCGGTAATAGTGGCGCAGCGCAGTGCATGACCCAACTCATGGTAGAAGGCGGCATAACCGGGCAACCCATCTACCAGCCGAATCGGTACGCGGATATCATCCGGTATTCGGATGGGATAAGCCACAGGGCGGAAACCGACTTGGGAACTATCAACGATTGTAATCTTAAGGCCTTTCGCAGAATCGACACTCAGACCCATTTCAGCTAAAACGGACTTGAGGCCATCGATCATCTTGGTGACAGAAAAATGCTTGTCAAAGGTCTGCCCGCGTTCCAGAACAGGCAAGTCGTAACCACGAAATGACTCAATCCGAACACCGGTCAGTTTCGGGGCAAGCTCGGCAAAGAGGGTGTGGGTCAATGAATCGGTATCCTTGACAAACTTTTCCGCTACTTCCGACAGCACTGCGAGGTCGACACCATGTTGCTCTTCCAAAAATGATGCCATGTCGCCATAGCCGAGATCGAAGAGCAACGAATCCTCCAATGACCGAATCTTCTGGTAGACGGCATTTTCCTTGATGAGTGCAGGCAGTTGCGCCTCGAATTGCCTTTGTCGTCGCTCGCGGTTGGTCTCGCCGGCTGGAAGGTCGGGCAGATGGCGATAGTCAACGGCGTTTCCCCCACCGGCAATCCGGTTCTGCAATTGCAGTGCCCGCAGATAGTCAGCGCTTTGGCCGGCCGCCAACTTGAGTGCTCCCTGAATCAGGAAGAGCCGCAGAAAGCGAACCTGTGTTTCCTCTGGTGACGGCTGATAGGAGTCTTGAATGCGCTGCACCAGTTGGATATTCTGCTTATCGAGAAGAGTCTGATAACGAGTAGTGATTTCCTCAATACGGGATGGCTGACCCAGGACATCAGCATTGTACTTGTCCGTCATCAATTCGGAATAGAGCTCCTTCGCCTCCGTCCGAATGGCAATCAGCTTCTCCCATTCGCTTTGGGGAATTCCCTGCTGCTTCTTCTGTTGGCTACAACCGCCGAACAGCAAGGTCAATGTCAGCAGAGGTGACAAAATCATCAGCGTGATGCGATTTGAACCAGTCATCATATCGCCAAAAGTAACCAATAACCACAATTGCAGCCACAAAAAAAGGGCGTGACTTTCGTCACGCCCGAATAGAATCAGAATGTCTGACTACTTGTTAACCATCGGCTTCTTCGTCGCTGTCCGGACCTTCCGCAGCCGTTTCAAAACCGGTTTCGGGTTCGCCAATCACTTGTTCGATTGCCGCCGCCAGTTGCGATCCGGTAGTAGTCGGATGCTTGGCGACGAAATCGTGCAGATCACCGCGATCTTTGCCACGGTAGTAGTTGTCCACCGACAAGACAATTTTCCGCTGGGTCTGATCAAATTCGACGACCTTGAGCGGAATCTCATCGCCTTCTTTGAAGGCGTCGGCCGGGCGGGCCAGATCGGGAATGCCAAGTTCATGCGTAGCCACAAAACCTTCGACTTCGTTGCCCAATTCGATGATCACACCGCGATCGAGTACACGTGTGATAGCTCCGACGCACTCGGCGCCGATGCCATACTTCATGGAGTATGACGGCCAGGGATCGTCAAAGAGTTGCTTGTAACCAAGCGAGATACGGCGATTAGAACGATCAATTTTCAGAACCACAACGTCAA
>CAIVAP010000112.1 GCA_903903945.1 uncultured bacterium
CAAACTCTACCATGTAGCCTTCATAAAAGAAGGCCGTATAGTCAGAAATACGCGCCGCTTGCTGCATGTTGTGAGTCACAATCACGATTGTGTACTGGCGTTTTAGTTCGGCGATCAAGTCTTCAATCTTGGCGGTCGATATCGGATCGAGCGCGGAGGCCGGTTCATCCATCAACAGCACTTCCGGCCGGACTGCCAATGCCCGTGCGATACAAAGCCGCTGTTGCTGGCCGCCGGAGAGCATATAGGCGCTGTTGTTGAGCTTGTCTTTCACTTCGTCCCACAAAAACGCTCTTTTGAGCGTGTCCTCAACCGCTTCGCCGATAATCTGTCTGTCTTTGATGCCGTTGACTCGCAAACCGTACGCGACATTGTCGAAGATCGATTTCGGGAAGGGGTTCGACTTTTGGAAGACCATGCCGACGCGCGTTCTCACCGTTGATACATCCCTAATGTCTCTGTAGATATCAACGCCGTCGAGTTTGACAGTCCCTTCTCTGCGTGTGCCCGGAATCGTTTCGTTCATGCGGTTCAACGTCCGCAGGAACGTCGATTTGCCGCAACCGGATGGCCCGATAAGCGCGGTCACGCGATGCTCTTCGATATCCAGGGACACGCGGTGCAGCGCCTGAGATCGTCCATAGAAGAAGTCCAGATCACGTACTTCCATTTTCACTTTGCCTGCTTGTCGCGGCGGATGCACGCGTGACCCGGCTTCGAGTTTGTTGGTTTCTAATTCGGCATCAAACACTTATTCGCCTCGACCGTATCCTCGATCTAATCAGGATTGCCATAAAGTTCAAGAGAAATGTCAGCACCAGCAGCACCAAGACGGTTCCATAGAGAATCGGTTTGGTCTTTTCGATATCCGGTGACTGCGTGGACATTACATATACATGATAACCAAGTTCCATAAACTGATCATTAAGCGCCTTGGGCAGATAAGGCAAATAGTAGGCCGCGCCTGTAAACATAATCGGCGCGACTTCACCGGCGCCTCGGCTGATTGCCAGAATCGCTCCGGTGAAAATTCCGGGTAGCGCCTGAGGAATGATTATCCGGATTATAGTTTGCAGTTTCGTGGCGCCCAGAGCATAACTCGCGTCTTTTATCTCGCGAGGGATGGCGCGCAGGGCTTCCTCGGTGGACACAATCACTACCGGTAGAGTCAGCAGCGCGAGCGTCAAAGCCGCCCAGATGATTGCCGGTTGTCCCCAAACCGGTTTCTCCGCACCCAGCAGAGCGGTGTCAATACCGTGTCCGATAAATCCGATGAAGAATCCCAGACCGAATAGTCCGAACACAATCGAAGGTACACCGGCCAGATTGTTGATCGCGGTGCGAATTAGTCGGGTGGTGCGCGAAGTGGGACTCGTGTATTCGTGCAGATAGACGGCAGTGAGAACGCCAACAGGCACGCCGGTGATGACCATCAGGATCACAAGAAAAACAGTGCCGAAGATCGCCGGGAAAATACCGCCCGCTTCCATTCCGTGCTCCGGGGGTTTGCTCAAGAATTCCCAACTGATTGTGCCCAGGCCGCCATGCAGAACATTCAGCAAGATCACCGCCAGCATCGCGATGATGATTATGACCGCTGTAAGAGTCAGGCCACGCGGGATCAAACCGCTGCCTTTGGATTTGAATTCGAGTACCGGACCTGTCGATGCTGCGATGGCCATGCGATCTGTCATGATAGCTTGCCTTGGAATCTAATCTTGAGGCGCTGAAGCACAAGTTCGCCGCCGAGATTCACGAGAAACGTGAACAGGAACAGCACCGTCCCGATGAAGAAAAGCACATTGTAGTGCGCGCTGCCAAATACAACTTCCGCCAGTTCAGCCGCGATTGTCGCCGAGAGCGTGCGTGCCGAGTCAATGAAGCTGGCCGAGACAATTGCCGCGTTGCCGGATGCCATCAAGACAATCATCGTCTCGCCGATTGCTCTGCCGAATCCGAGCACGATACCGGCGGCAATGCCGGGAAGCGCCGCGGGAAGCACCATCGTAAATGAAACCTGCCAAGGGTTGGCGCCCAAAGCGCGGGCTGCATCACGAAGGGATGTCGGCACCGAATTCATGGCGTCCTCGGCGACGGTGAAGATGATCGGAATGATTGCCAGACCGAGCGCTATGCCGGCGTTGAGTATGTTGAGTCGATAGGTCAGACCGAAAACATCTTGCAGAAACGTCGCCAGCACAATCAAGGCAAAAAACCCCAGCACAACGGACGGAATACCGGCGAGCAGTTCAATCACGGGTTTGATAATTTCTCGCATTCGCTTGGAGGCAAACTCAGCCGAATAGATCGCCGCCCCGATAGCTAATGGTGCTGCGAAGAGCATGGCGATGATCGCCGCTTTGACCGTTCCCAAGAACAGCGGCCAGAGCGAATACTTGGGGAGATCGGAATTGGGTTGCCAACTCCATTTCGCCGGTTTGTTTGGCTGAAACTGCTGCTTGAAAGTCATCTTGTTAAGGCTGGCTTCCTTCTGAACCTCGCTGCTCGTAAAAATCGGTGTCGCTTCTTTGAAGATGAAGACGAAAATCAGCAGAATCGCGATCAGTGCGGCAAAGGCGTTTACCGCGATAAATTTCTCCCCCAAAAATTCGCGCCAGCGCGATTTGGGTTTGAACTGATAGGGGGTCATAAGGTATCTCTCACTGTGCCCTCACCGGCACAAAACCCGACTCGACGACGATCTTCTCCCCTGTCGACGAAAGCACCCAGTCGATAAACTCTTTCGTTTCTCCCGTCGGTTCGCCATTCAAAAATAAGTACAACTCGCGCGATATCGGATACGATCTATCGGAAACGTTTGCGGCGCTTGGTAACACTGCCTGCGCCGAATCGTTGACTTTGATGCCCGCGTATCTGATCGTCGTCGCCCAGGCAATACCGCCATAGCCGATACCGTTGACATCATGCGCCACGGCATGCACAACCGACGCCGTGCCCGGCAACGGTTCGCAGCGTTCGGCATAGTCTTCACCGCCTAATATTTGTTTCTGAAAGTAGGTGTATGTCCCGGAGTTGTTTTCGCGACCATAGAGGATAATTGGTTGGTCGGGTCCTCCGAGGTCTTTCCAGTTGGTGATACGATCGGTGTAAATGTCCCGGAGTTGCCCCAGTGTTAGATCAACAATCGGGTTGTTCTTGTGGAGATAGATGGCGATGCCATCAAGCGCAACCACCAACTGATGGACTTTCACCCCCTTGGTTGCAGCAATACGAATCTCGGCATCGGTCAGGAGACGAGACGACGCACAGACTCTGGTTGCGCCATTGATCAGCGCGGCAATGCCTGATGATGATCCGCCACCGGAAACCTGGATCACCGTCTGCTTGTGGCCTTTCATGTATTCCTCGGCCAAGCGTTGGCAGAGACGCACCATAGTGTCCGAGCCCTTGACCGTGATTTGCCCGGCCA
Organism: uncultured bacterium; assembly: GCA_903903945.1. GTDB lineage: Bacteria > Zixibacteria > MSB-5A5 > CAIYYT01 > CAIYYT01 > CAIYYT01. The sequence goes on from CAIVAP010000112.1 coordinate 3,431, forward strand.
AGGCTGCCTGTGATAGGGCCAATATCAGAAACGCTTCCGCGAGTAATCTTCTCATCGATGGTCCTTTAGCATCATGTCTTAGTAACGACGGAAAATGTTAGGATTTCGTTAGAGAACTGTGAAATGTCCATAAGGGGACGTTGAAAAACATTCGAGTTGTCATTGCGAGGAGTCATGGTGAGTGGAGGTGTGGAGAGGTAATGATGACGAAGCAATCTGCGCACCCGCATCTGGAGAGCGTAAATCGAGATTGCTTCGTCGTGCTCCACACCCTGCATCACCTCTCCGCACTCCTCGCAATGACACGGTTTGGATTTTTTCAATAGTCCCATAAATTCTAGCCTTGTCGAAATCCTATCTCAACGGAAGACTAATGGTAAAAGTACTCCCCTCGCCCACACGGCTATCGACCCATATCGTGCCGCCGTGTGCCAGAACAATATGTTTGGCGATTGCCAGTCCCAAGCCGGTTCCTCCCTCAGCGCGACTGCGGGCTTTGTCAACACGGTAGAACCGTTCAAACAGACGCGGCAGATGCTCCGGGGCAATGCCGACGCCATGGTCACGCACGGCGATGGAAATAGCGCTTCCGTTTTGGATGGCGGCAATCTCAATGGCGCTACCGGCATCGCTATACTTGGCAGCATTGTCAATAAGATTCACAACCGCTTGTTCAAGTAGCGGCGGATTGATGCGGACAACGAGATCATCAGGACATGACAAGGAGACGTGAATACTCTTCGCCGTGATCTGTGATTCGCAGGCGCTGATGGCCGCCGTCAGCAGTCCTCTTAGCGCAGCTTGTTCAAGCACAATTTCTCCCCGCTCGACACCTTGCTCAATGCGCGAAAGTTTCAGGAGATCCTCGATAATGGCATTAAGACGATTGGCCTGCTTGGCGACGATTTTCAGAAAGCGTTCGGTGTCTTCGGGATTGCGAAACGCACCGTCAAGCAAGGTCTCGACGTAGCCCTTGATCGACGTAATCGGTGTCTTCAACTCATGCGAGACGTTGGCGACAAAATCGCGTCGCACCTGCTCAAGCTTGCGCAAGCGGGTGACATCATTCAGAACAATAAGCGCACCGACTGTGTTGCGCGTCGCATCGCGCAGCATTGTGCCGGTTACTTGTAGATGGCGATCTTCGACGCCCTGTAGTATAACGTCCACCTCAACCGGTGCGCCAAATTCGAGAGTTAGTGTTACCAATCGGTGCAGATCACTGTTGCGAATCGTCTCCTGCAGAGTGCGTCCGAGAACGTTGGCACTTTCGAGGCCGAGCAATCTGGCGGCCGCCTGATTGATACTGATCAACTTTTCGTCGGCATCGACGACAAGAACGCCCTCTATCATGCTTGATACAATCGTGTCGTGCTCTTGCCGCCGCTGCGTAAGTTCGGCTGCGCGTTCTTGAAGTTGTCGTGCTACGTCATTAACAGCCGCCGCCAGCGAGGCGACGCTGTCATCAGAGGTCGCCTTCGCGCGACCGCTGTCGTCAATCTGCGCCATTCGCTCGACGCCCGCCCTGATTTGTATCAATGATATTGCCAGTCTCCGGGCAAACAAATAGGTGACGAGAACCGCCGCAACTGCCAGAGCAACGACGATGACGATGAAACTCGTGGACAAAACCTGTGACGAAAGGATCACTATGGACAGCACTGCCAGAAACAGCAGGATCGCCGGCAGCAGCAAGGGAAGATATATGCGCCAAATGCGGCGGGTGTGATTCACTCTCACTCCGAAAGTTTGTAGCCGACACCGCGAACGGTTTCGACATACTTGCCGGCGTCACCAAGTTTGCGCCGCAACCCAACGATCTGAACATCGACGGCGCGGTCGGTGACAATTGTTTCCTCGCCACGGATTTCGTTGACGATCTGATAGCGACTGAATACCCAGCCGGGATGGCGCGCCAATAAATGCAGGATTAAGAATTCGGTCAAGGTGAGATCGACAACTTCTCCCGCTACAGTGACTTCGTGCCGACCCGGATCGATGACGATATCATGCACGCGGACCGTGGCGGTTTCTTTGACATTGGCCTTTGCCTTACGCCGCAGCACTGTTCGCACCCGGGCAATCAGCACTTTGGGAGTGAAGGGTTTGGCGAGGTAGTCGTCGGCGCCAATTTCCAGACCGGTGATGATGTCACTGTCCTCGCTCTTGGCGGTCAGCATGATCACGGGGATGTGCTGTGTTTTCGAGTCGTTTTTGAGGATCTTGCAGACTTCCAAACCGTCAATGCCTGGCAACATCAGATCGAGGACGATCAGATCGGGAAGACTGCTGCGCGCGGCCTTGAGACCGACTTCCCCGGAAGCCGCGCCGCTGACTCGATAGCCTTCTTTGGCAAGGTTGTACTTCACCAATTCGAGAATGTCTTCCTCATCCTCGACGACTAAGATGCTTTCTTTTGGCATACTGTTCTCTTTACGCTCTCACGAAACAGGTTCACAATATGGGACTGCTGAAAAAACCTTGTCGCCCGAACTGTCGCGGCTAAAGCCGCTCCTACAACTGTACCAGACGTGCTGCTAAGGCTATTTGTAAGAGCGACTTTAGTCGCGACTTGCTCACTCTGGCACAACTGCGACGCTCACCAGGATATTCCTCCAACCGGCTTTTTCAACAGCCTCAATATAGTAGTTGTACGACACAATCCAAGCACAACCATAACAGTGGCCGATTAGATTCATGTGATCTATTTGTTAGGGAATAGTTAGGATAGAGCTTGTGACTCGGAAATCAGCTAACAGATACGTGGCAACTGTTCGCCGGAGAGCATGTCAACGATGCGCGTAGAGCCGATTGTGCCAGTCATCAGGACAAGACCCGCATCGTCCACGGTTGTCGTGCCAATAAACGTCGACATTTCGCTGACAGGCTCACTTTTGAGAATCGCCAGCGCCCGCTCGGCGTCATTCTCCGGCACGAAGGCAACAAAACGACCTTCGTTGGCTACATAAAGCGGATCAAGTCCAAGCAATTCACAGGCGCTTCGCACCGGTTCGCAGACCGCAATCGCGGTTTCCTTGATGTGCATGCCTAAGCGCGCTTGCTGAGCAACTTCGGTCAGCGCGCTGGCCAGACCACCTCTGGTCAGATCGCGTAAACAGTGGACGTCAATACCACCTGCCAGCAGCTTCTGTACGGCCGTGTGTAGCGGCGCGCAATCACTCTCAATAGTCGTTTCAAATTGGAGTCCGGCGCGCTGCGCCATGATGGCGATACCATGTCTGCCAATATCGCCGGAGAGAATGATCGCATCACCTGGTCGCACGCTGCCCGGGACAATATCCAGACTGTGTTCCACGACACCGATACCGGCCGTATTGATAAATATGCCGTCACCTTTGCCGCGGTCGACTACTTTCGTATCTCCAGTGATAATCTGCACGTCAGCTTCGGCAGCCGTCTTCTTGATCGAGTCCATAATGCGCGAGAGCGTCTCAACCGGCAGACCTTCTTCGAGGATCAGTCCGAGACTCAAATAGAGCGGTCGCGCACCCGCCATGGCAAGATCATTGACCGTGCCGTTGATTGCCAGAGTGCCGATATCCCCTCCGACAAAAAACAACGGGCTGACAACGTAGGAATCGGTCGTAAATGCCAGTTTCTGATTGCCGACTACAAAAACGCTGGCATCATGTCGCGACTGGAGATGCACGTTATCCAACGCCGGAAGAACCACACTCTCCAGAAGCTGGCGCATTAGTTTGCCACCACCGCCGTGAGCAAGCAAAATCTGTTCGTAGTTTGCTATGGGTGTCGGGCAGGATAAGGCGAAGTTTTTGTCGTCGGCCATGTTGTGTTCCTTCTATCCTGCGCGCCTGCCGGAAGCGGTGGCGCCGCGATAGCGATAGTAAGCGGCGCAAGCCCCCTCGGATGATACCATGGTTGCACCTAGTGGATGCTCCGGTGTGCAGCGTGTGCCGAATGCCGGGCAGTCATGTGGCTTCTTGATCCCCTGGAGAATCAATCCGCTGATACATTCGGCCGACTCTTCGATCTTGCGATCCGCCAGGCCAAATCGCAGTTCGGCATCATACTGACGATACTCACCGCGCAACGCCAGGCCGCTGTTGTTGATTTCGCCGATGCCTCGCCATTTGCGTGCAACAACTTCGAACACGTCGGAAAGCAGCTTCTGCGCGGGGATATTGCCTTCACGGGTTACTACGCGGCTGTATGGATTTTCGACCTCGTAACGTCCCTGTTCAAGCTGCGTCACACACATCAGGATTCCCTGCAAGATATCCACCGGCTCAAAGCCGGTAACGACAATCGGCGTTTTGTATTTCGCAGCAATCGGCTCATACTCATGATAGCCCATGACCGTGCAGACATGTCCCGCCGCCAGAAATCCCTGGACCTGATTGTGCGGTGAACCGAGAATGGCCTCCATCGCCGGAGGAACAAGCACGTGTGATACGAGTAATGAGAAGTTGCGGACGCCCAAGCGGTGCGCTTGATAAGCGGCCATGCCGTTTGCGGGGGCGGTTGTTTCAAAACCGACGGCGAAGAAAACAACCTGTTTGTCGGGATTCTCGGTCGCCAGTTTCAGCGCATCCAGCGGCGAATAGACAATGCGTACATCACCACCGGCAGCCTTGACGGCAAGCAAGTCGCGGTGTAAACCGGGAACGCGCAACATGTCACCGAAGGAGCAGAAGATAACGTCCGGGGCGGATGCTATCTCGATAGCCTTTTCGATCAATTCCAGAGCGGTTACACAGACGGGACAGCCGGGGCCATGCACCAGAGTGATGTCAGGGGGCAATAGCTCATCAATGCCGAACCGGACGATGGCGTGAGTCTGTCCACCGCAGATTTCCATGATGGTCCATGGTTGGGTCACAACGGCCTTGATGCGCTTAGCCAATTCGTGAGCCGCTTTGGCATCGCGGTACTCGTCGACGAACTTCAATTCGCTTCTCCGAGTTCACTGCCAAGCATTTCCATCTCGCGCAAGTATTCGAACACTTTTTGCGCTTCTTCTTCATCGATGATGTTCAACGCAAAGCCGACGTGGATGATAACATAGTCACCGAGTTTGACCTCGGGGACATAGCAGAGATTGACTTCTTTTATCACGCCACCAAAATCAACTTTGCCCATCCGGAAAACCGGATCGTCCCCCGCGATGCTGATAACTTTACCGGGTATGGCCAAACACATAGCTCTTACTTTCCTGTCTTTGCGCGCGCAGCCCCGGCAATTTGACCCAGGGCGATACCGCCGTCATTAGGAGGTACGCGCTGATGCCAATACGGATGAAAACCCTCGGCGCGCAGGCGCGTTATGGTACGCTCGGTGAGGTATTTGTTTTGAAAACAGCCGCCACTCAGCGCAACTTTCGGCTGCATACTTCGCTTGGCGACGGCCACTATCATCTCTACGAGCGTATTATGAAACCGGGCCGCGACTGTTGATGTCGGTACACCGTGATCTCTATCAACCAGCAACAACGCGATCGCCGGTTGCCAGTCGAGGATTAAGATAGAGTCATTCTCGCCGATTTGAAAGGGATAAACGTCCTCGGTCTGGGCACCGGCAATTGCAAACTCAAGCGCCATCGCTGCTTCACCTTCGTAGGTCGCTTTGTGGCACAAGCCGAGCAACGAGGCGACAGCATCAAAAAGCCGTCCGGCGCTGGAGGTTGGAATCGTGTTGACTCTGTTGACCAACATACCGCGTAGGACCGTCAGTTCATTGGTGGCGAACACATCACTTGCGAACGATTGCATGTCAAAACACTTTTCGCCATAGGCCTGATACAGCAACCCGAGCGCACTTCGTCGCGGTTCTCGAACGGCGGCATCACCACCGGCAAGGGGAAACTGTCGCAGATAACCGACGCGACTATAAGAGGTTTCGTCAACGAGCAGGAATTCTCCCCCCCAGATCGTGCCATCGACACCCAGACCGGTGCCGTCCCACGATATCCCAAGCACCGGTGGCGCAACTTCATTCTCGGCCATACAACTGAGTATGTGCGCATAATGGTGCTGCACTGCCACAACCGGCGCCTTGAACTCCCGAGCCTTTTTGGTCGAAAGATAATCGGGGTGCAAGTCGCAGGCGACGACCTCCGGCACAGTTTCGTAGAGACGTATCAGATCAGCCAGTACGTTCTCAAACGCGCGGTAAGCTTCCGCCGTTTCGAGATCGCCGATGTGCTGGCTGATAAAGACGTCACGACCGACTGAGACTGCCACACTGTTTTTGAGATGTGCACCGACGGCGACCGATTGCGGCAGCGACTGGGCAAGGGTCACCGGCAATGGCGCATAGCCACGTGCCCGGCGAGTCACCTGCTCGCGTCCGGCCACGATGCGTACGATGGAATCATCAACATGTCGTTTGATCGGACGATCATGCACGAGAAACAGATCAGCAATCCCGTGCAACCGTCGCAATGCTTCTTGTTCGTCGATGCAGATTGGTTCTTCAGCGAGATTGGCGCTGGTGGATACGATTGGGAAGCCGAGCTTGCGCATCAGCAGGTGATGTTGCGGCGTGTAAGGCAACATAACTCCCAAATACGGATTGCCGGGGGCGACCGCTGTGGCAACCCGGGATACGTCTTGCCGTTTGCGCAACAGCACAATTGGCGACTCGATGGAGGTTAGTGAACGTTGTTCGACATCATCGGCAAAACAATCATCGAGCACTTGCTGAAGAGTCGGATACATTAGCGCCAGCGGTTTGCTCGTGCGACGTTTCCGCTTTCGCAAATTGGCAACCGCTTGCTCATTGCGAGCGTCGACAATCAGATGAAACCCACCGAGTCCTTTGAAAGCGACAACCATGCCCGCTCTGATCGCTTCCACAGTTGCCAACAGCGCGTCATGCTTGCGTGCGAGAACGCTGCCGCCATCATCCCACAACTCCAGTTGCGGGCCGCAGTCAGGGCAAGCGTTCGGCTGAGCGTGGAAACGCCGATCGCGCGGGTCTTCATACTCTTCGCAACAGCGTGGGCACATCGCGAACTTCTTCATAGTCGTGTTGGCGCGATCGTATGGCAGGGATTCAATGATTGTGTACCGCGGCCCGCAGTTCGTACAGTTGGTGAATGGGTAGAGATAACGCCGGTTGGTGGAATCAAAAATGTCTTGCAGGCAATCGGGACAGGTGGCGATATCGGGCAGGACGTACGCCGTCTTGCTACCGCCGTCGGAGCTTATGCGAATCTCAAACGATTCGTGGCCTAGCGGATCGAGGTGGGACACTTCGCAACTCTGGATGAAGGCGCGCGGGGGCAACTCTCGCGGCAGTCGCGCTAAGAACTGATCAAGTGTTTGCTGTTCTTGCTCGATGTCGATGACAACACCCTGTGCGGTGTTGGTAACATAGCCTCGGAGTTTCAATTCGCCGGCAAGGCGGTAGATATATGGGCGGAAGCCAACTCCCTGCACGGCGCCGCGAATCACCAGTCGTAACCGGTGCATTCCATCCCGATGGTCGTGCTGCGGGGTCGAAGAATTCTTCATGCCAAGATTATACGGGGTCGGGCGTCAAAGCAAGCAGACGACTTAACTGCAGTGTAACGAGGCCATTTGCTTCAGATCGTTGGTTATCCGCGCGACCACCGTGTCAACGGAGACCTGTACTGCTTCTGTCAGGCCGATACCGGCGGAGAAATCCGTCCCCTCAATACCATAAACCAAAAGCCGCGTTGGCAGCTTGTTGAGCGCCCGCGCCAGTTCGACCGCTTCGGCGACGCTAAAGGCATGGGTCGAATAGTTGAAGAAATCGCTCGGAATCGGCGAATTGCCGGCGTCAAAAAAATGCACGGCGCCCGGTGAGGACTCCGATTGTGCGGCATCGATGATAATGACCAGATCGGCTTCGCGGAAATGCTCCAGCAGCGAGGCTCCTTCGCCGGAATGAGCCAGAACTCGGACTCGCGGCTGATTGAGTTTGTCAATATGCCGCGCCACTTCGGCACCAACGCCATCGTCGCGCCGGTATTCATTGCCGACGCCGATAATCAGCGCCAGACTTCGCTTGTTGCTTTCGCTCTCCCCACCATCCATCACGTCGTTCACTCTCGCACGATCTCGAGTTTCAGAAAATGAGTCGCGCAGGAGATGCAGGGGTCATAGTTACGAACTGCCTGCTCGCATTGCCACGTCAGTTTTTCATCGGACAACTCAAGATGCTTCGGTACGAATTCGGCGAGATCACCCTCAATCGTTTTCTGATTCTGAGACGTCGGCGGGACGATCTTCGCGTCCAAGATGATGCCGCTGTCATCCAGGCGATACCGATGATAGCAGATGCCGCGCGGAGCTTCCGAGCAACCGCAGCCAGTCGCGGCGCGCGGAGTTGCCTCCACGTATGGCTTATCCGGCTTTTCGTATTCGTTGATAATCCGTAGCGCTTCTTCACAGGCCCAAACGACTTCCACACTGCGAACAATGATGCTCTTGAAAGGATTGTTGCAGGTTTCGCCCAATCCGGCTTCTTTCGCCACCTGCTGTGCGAGCGGTGTCAGGCGATCATAATTGAGACTATAGCGTGCCAGTGGCCCGACAAAATAGGCGCCGCGAGCCTTGAGAACGGAATGCAACGCGTGCGAGTGCTTGGCATGTTCTTCGGCAAAGTGCTGCTCGTAGTCTTTGATTTCAATATCCAGTCCCTGGTTCGAAACCAAACGGCCTTCAAAAAGCGGATACTCGTCCGGATGCCGCAGCGCGACAAATTCGTAGTCGCGCTCGAAATCGGGGAATTTCAACGTGGTGACGAATTTGACCGTCTCGACCGCAGCGTCACGCGCCCACTTCAACTCTTCCGCAATCGCCTTAAACTTCGCTTTGTCGGGAGCTTTGTAGAACCCGCCAACGCGAACGTTGATCGGATGAATTTCGCGACCGCCGACAATGGTCATCAGGTCATTGCCGACTTTCTTCAGACGCAAACCGCGCTGAACTGCCTCGGGATAGTCCTTGGCCATCTGGATTGCGTCCTCGTACCCGAGGAAATCGGGAGCGTGCAGCATGTAAACGTGCAGCACGTGACTCTCGATCCATTCGCCGCAGTAAATCAGACGCCGCAAGGCGCGGAGTTGACCATCGACCTTCATGCCCAACGCCTGCTCCATGGCAGTGACAGCACCCATCTGGTAGGCAATCGGGCAGATACCGCAAATTCGGGCGGTGATGTCGGGGGCTTCTTTGTATTCGCGGCCACGCAGAAACGCCTCGAAGAAACGCGGGGGTTCGAAGATCTTGAATTTGACGTCTTCAACCTTGTTGTCTTTTATCTTCACATAAAGCGATCCCTCGCCCTCGACGCGGGCCAGGTAATCGACTTTGATAAGTCTATTGCCTTTCATGCGCGTCCCCCTCTTTCCGGAATGTGTCGGAACCGGCGTTGAAGCTGCGATAGGCGCGAATCAATTGCTCGTCGGTGACACCGGATTTATGGAACTGCTCGCTTAGCGAGATGGTATTGGCCGTCTCTTTCGGACCGAAGCAGCCGTAGCAACCGCGGTCAAACGTCGGGCAAATTGCACCGCAACCGGCATGAGTCACCGGTCCCATGCAGGGGGTTCCCTGTGCAACCATGACACATGAAGTTCCTTTCAGCTTGCATTCCACGCAGACGCCGTATGCCGGTGTGTTCGGTTTGCGTCCGTTTAGAAAGGCGCTGAGCACTTCAACAAGTTGCATTTTGTTGATCGGACAGCCGCGCAACTCGAAATCGACATGCACATGGTAGCCGATCGGCGTGGACTTGTGCAGCGTCTCGATGTATTGCGGGGAAGCGTAAACATAGTTGGTGTAATCCGTGACATTGGCAAAATTCCGCAACGCCTGTATGCCACCGGCCGTAGCGCAGGCGCCGATAGTGATCAGATACTTCGACATCTTGCGCACTTTCTGGATGCGCTCGGCGTCGTGGGAGGTCGTGATCGAACCTTCCACCAGCGACAGGTCGTAGGGACCTTTGGTCAAGGCGCGAGTCGCTTCCGGGAAGTTGGCGATTTCGACAGCACCGGCAACCGCCAGCAATTCATCTTCGCAGTCCAACAGGCTTAGTTGGCAACCGTCACAGGAAGCGAATTTCCATACTGCGAGTTTCGGTTTAGTATTCGTAGGCATTTCAGATTTCCCGCCGTGCAAGAAGTTCGATAACCTGATCGTAAGTATAGACCGGGCCGTCTTTGCAGATGAAAGTCGGGCCGTACTGGCAATGCCCGCACAGGCCGATTCCGCATTTCATATTGCGTTCCATGGAGACGTAGATGCGGTCAAGAGTCATTTCCTTCTTGATCAAGTCCATGGCTACGAAACGCATCATGATTTCCGGTCCGCAGATCATAGCGACGGTATTATCAGAATCGAGGACAAGTTTCTTGAGCAGAGTTGTTACGACCCCGACGTTGCCGTGCCAGTCGGAGGAAGCGCGGTCAACAGTCACCAGGACTTCCATATCGAAACGGGCGCGCCATTTCTCCAATTCACCGCGGTAGAGCAGATCATCAGGCGTGCGCGTGCCATAGAACAGGAATACCTTGCCATATTTGCGACGCTCGGCCAGCACCTGATAAATGACCGGACGCAACGGCGCCAGACCGATACCGCCGGCAATAATCACTACGTCGTTGCCGACGGCTTCTTGGACAGGCCAGCAGCTTCCAAACGGTCCGCGCACTCCGATCGTGTCGCCTACTTTCAGCTTTGACATTGCTTTGGTAACACTGCCGACCGTACGAATTGTGTGAATCAGCGGATTCGGCAAGGACGGATCGCCGCTGATTGAGATCGCGGCCTCTCCCACACCGAATTTGTATAGCATATTGAATTGGCCGGCTTTGAATCGATGTTCCCCCGTCCCACTCGCAGACTTGAGCTCCAATGTGTAGGTGTCATGAGTCTCCTTGCGATATTTCTCCACCCGAAAGATTTCCGGCACCATCGGCCTAACAACAGCTTCTTTGGGAGCCGCCTTGGAATCAAACACGGGTTCCATAGATGTCCAACAGTTGAAGTCTTGTCGCTGAAAGCCGCTCGACGATGATTTTGACAAACCGCTTCAGCATTTCATATCCCAAATGATGATCTTCTTCCAGCTTTCCGCGCAGACACTTGCCATCGAACCGGATGGCGCGAGTCAAGACGACGGCCCTCGCATCAAAATGTGAACGATAGGGTGGCAACAGCCACGACCAGCCCATTACCTCACCATCTTCCAACGTCTCCACGGTAATCGGTCCGTGCGTCGGACTAAACAACTCCAGCGCTACCTTGCCCTGACGAATGATGAAGAATTCCGAGGCATCTTGTCCCTCGCGAGAGATGAAGTCGCCGGCATCATACTTGACGTTTGAAGCACAGCCCACGAGCAGCTTCAATAGTTCCGGCGACATACCCGTAAAGAACGGGTGCGCGGCCAGAATCGGTTCCAATGTCTCCATCCTAATGCTCCTTTATTGCCATGGTCGCTTTGTCGCTTTTATCGCCTGCCCGAATAGCGCGCGCCTCCTCGGTGATGTCGATACCGACAGGGCACCAGGTAATACATCTGCCACATCCCACACACCCCGAAGTACCGAATTGATCTTGCCAGGCGGCGAGTTTGTGAGTCATCCACTGACGATAGCGCGATTTCGGTGAATTGCGAATACTACCACCGTGAATGTATGAGAAATCAAGCGTAAAGCAAGAGTCCCAGTGCCGTGTGCGCTCGGCATTCTGACCGGTGAGATCAGTCGTATCCACGACAGTCATGCAGAAGCAGGTCGGACACACCATCGTGCAATTGGTACAGGTCAGACAGCGGCCTGCAACATTCTCCCAGCGCGCACACTCAACGTTGCGATAGAGTAACTCGTAGATTCCGGTCGTGTCCAGTTGCCGCCCCATTTTCTTGGCCGCTTTTTCCATCAAGTCCTTGGCGTCCTGTTGTTCTTCCGCAGTTGCTTGCTGTTTGGTTATCTCCGCGAGCACTTCCGCGCCCAAAACGCTACCCGACTCGGCGACGAAGTAATGACGTTGGCCGTCGATCACTTCCGTGAGCGCCAAGTCAAAACCACAGGTAGCTTTGGGACCGGTCTTCATCGAGACGCAAAAACAGGTACCACCCGTGGTGACGCAGTTCACGGCTACGATGAATGCCTTTTCGCGCCGCGCTTTGTAGACGGGGTCTGTGTACTCGCCCTGTAAGAAAATCTTATCCTGAATCGCGATCGCATGCAACTCGCAGGAGCGCACGCCGATCAATGCGTACTTGGGAGCTTCCGCGGCTTCCGGCGCCACTACCACTTCGCCTTTCTGCAGATTGGCTTTCCACAGGCTGAGCACCGGCGGATAGAGAAACTTCTTCCACGAGTGCGGCCCGACCACATAACCGAAGTATGCTGCGTCTTTGCGACTCGCCAATCGGTAACGGCCGGCATCCTGTTCATCGGTCCAGCCGACCGGAAGATCGGCCGTGGAATTTAGTTCATCGTAGGCAATCGCGCCGTCGCGGATCGTCGGCCCGACAAGCTGGTAGTCCCGTTTCTGCAGAACGGTGAATAGCGTTTGTAGCTGCTCTTGTTTGAAGGTCACTTGTTGCTCAATCTCCACAACCGGTTCCAACATATAACCTTTTCCTCAAGTAACGAAGACCCTGCGGCGTTCTCTGGTTGATGTCTTGTCAACTGGACCGTGCATATTCCTCTTTCAAGATCGGCATCGACGATGAGAAATCACAGATATTATTTATCGTCTATCCTGATATTAGGACGCTGCCTCGTAGTATTCCATCCACTGGCCGGGCAACCTCCAAGATCGTCATAAAGATACGTTTGGACTGTCGGCCTGTCACGGGAAAAAGCCAAAGATTGTGAAAATAGTCGCAAGCACTAAGGATAACCCATTTTATTTCATATTGATACGTCGGGGCACTGTCTTTAGAAAAGGCCTCTCTGCCACGCGCAAGCCATCCGATCATGGGACGAGAATGGGCGTTAGCAATGCTGTCTGGTACTATGGTTGCACACCTTGATGGCATTCGTAGCAGCCGGTTTCCTTCCAAGCATTGTCGATGTCAATCGGGTGCTTGAATTCAAGCCCTGTGCCCGAAGAATCCCGCTCAACCGAGTTGTCGGCGCCTTGCATCATGATCGTGTGGCAAGCTTTGCAGTCATGACTGATTTTGACGCCCGCCGCAGTCTGATGTGCCCCGTCGTGGCAGCGCATGCAGCCTCTGTCGTTGAAGTGTCCAATGTTATTGGGATAGGCCGACCAGCGAGCTTTCATGTGCGGGAAGATGTTCTGCGCAAATGCCTGCTGAGCACCAGCAATCGACCCGGTGATCTTGTCGGGCGCGGTCGTCTGATCGCCGGACTGATAGTGACTCGTGATAGCTTCGGCAATGCCGGCGGAGGCAGAGTCTTTCGTACCATATTCCAGCGTGAGTGCTTCGACCGCTACTTTTTTGATAGAAGGCAGCGACGGGTCAATCATACCACCTTCGATAACTCGATCGACAGCGTAATCGGGCGAATGATAGACATGGCTAGGGCGGTTGTGGCAATCGATACAATCCATTTTCCTTATTTCGCTGGAAGCAAACGTCTGCTCATCAAGCGGTTGCGCATTGTCCTGATAGACCGTCTGCTTGCCGGTTTTCCTGTCCGTCACCCGCACCCAGGGGATATCCTGGCGTCGTTCGTCACGGGAGATGTATTCAATCTTGATGTCTTTGTTGATATGCCAGTGAATGCCGGCTCGCTGTCCCAGACCCGGCTCGCCGGTATCGGTCTTGAGAAGAATCATCGCCGACCAGCGAGTGTTGGCATCATCGTACATGTAATGGGTAAACTTTCGCAATCCGGTGCCGTAGGTTTTCTCCGGCCAATGGCACTGTTCACAGGTTTCGCGCGCCGGACGAAGATTGTGAATCGGTGTGGGGATAGGTCGCGGATACTTGTTGAACAGCGCAGCGTAGACCTGATAAGATCCGGACAGCTTCGATTTGGCATACCAGCCCGCGCCATATCCGACGTGGCACTCCGTGCAGGCCACTCGCGCGTGTGGCGACTGCAAATAGGCCGTGTGCTCCGGCTCCATAATCTTGTGGCAGGTTGTGCCGCAGAACGTGACCGATTCGGTGAAATGATAGGCCTGATAGCTGCCGACCGCGCTTAAGGTCACGAAAAGTACCGTACCCAGCACGAAGACGATTGTGGCGTTGCGGTGATGGCTGTTGTTGAGATCGATATGGGGCCATTTGCGCTCCGAGACACTCTCGCCTCGCTGCCAGAGACGCCACCGGCGGTACATACCGACCGGGATCAAAAGCAGTCCCAGCACCAACAGCGCCGGCAAGACCATGTATAGGAAAATGCCGAAATAGGCGTTGGTCTGTTCCATGCTGACGTTGATGAGCAGCATGATCAGGCCGATCATTCCCATGACGACTGCCAGGACCACGCCGGCTATGCTGAAAGAATTATAAGCTAAACGCGGGAATTTGGGTTGCTCCATGGCTTCTCTCGTATCTGGATTAGTTGTTACCGCTACCGAAACTTTTTCGTCGGGCAGAGCATACAATTCGCGCCGAGTAAAATCAAGAGAGATTTTACCGCTTCAGCCCACGTCACATGTCAGTTGCCTGCCGTATCGGCCATCGGTAAGAAATCCCTTGCCAACGCCGACAAGACATGCTATGTTGGTCAGTGTGTGTTGACGTCTCAATTACCCGGTCTACTTCTTGGAGGATATCATGACAAAAATACGATTGTTGCTGGTCGTTTTAGCATTGCTGCTGCCTGCCGCGACGCCATCGCTTTCCGCGGTCGCGATCATTGCCGACCATACCACGGTCGCCAAGTTCAATCAGATTCCGATCAGTTACTTCAATCAAATCCGCGCCGATTACCACTTCTTCTATGGACACACATCGCATGGCAGCCAAATCATGACCGGGCTGGGCATGTTGGCAGCGGAAAACGCCACCCAATACGCGCTGCCAAGTGTCTACGAGCCCCAAGACGGTATGGACCTTCGTTATAATGGTGATACTAGCTGGGTACCGGAAACGCGGGCTTATCTTGACGCTCATCCGGAGTGCAACTTTGTCATGTGGTCCTGGTGCGGAGGTGTCTCTGACAACACTGAAGAAGGAATCAACACCTACCTCGACGCAATGAATCAACTCGAACTGGCATATCCCAATGTTAAGTTCCTCCACATGACTGGTCACCTTGATGGCAGCGGCGTTGACGGCAATCTCTATCTCCGCAACAATCAGATTCGCGCCTGGTGTGCCGCCCATGGCAAGATACTCTTTGACTTTGCCGACATCGAGAGCTACAGCCCCGACAACACCTACTATCCCGACGGCAGTGATGCCTGCGAATGGTGTTATACATGGTGTGCCGGTAATTCCTGTCCCGCCTGTGGTGACTGCGCACATTCGCACTGCTTTAATTGCTATCAGAAGGGCAAGGCTTGGTGGTGGATGCTTGCGCGTGTGGCGGGCTGGAATCCCGAGCCGGCGACATGTGGTGACGCCAACTCGGACGGAGGGGTTAATATTAGTGATGCCGTCTATCTGATCGCGTATATTTTCTCCGGTGGTCCGGCGCCCAGCCCGCTCGGCTACGGCAACGTTAACTGCGACAGCGGGATTAATATCTCCGATGCCGTCTATTTGATTGGCTATATTTTCAGTGGTGGTTCGGCCCCCTGTGCGGGTTGCTGATGATTTCTACTTATTTGCCGCCTGTTTCTGGCAATAGGCATACAGAGCATCATAGACGATCATCTGTTTTGCCAGTATTTCGTGATCATCCTTAAGACCGAGATATCGGAAGCCTTCGGCAATCGCAGCCAATCCCGGCGCTTCCTGACGGCCATAGAGGTCATCAGAACAGTCGGCCCCATGGACTATCCGCGCTAATAGCTCGATTGCGGGGTCGTCGATTCTGTACTTCGCAGCGATCGCTTCAAAACTGCACTTGCCTCCGTGATGTCCCAATTCAGCACCTTCGACATCAAAGGGAATGGCTTTCTCACGCGCGGCCACTTCCTGCACCTGACCGTGCGGCACGAAAAAAAACTCCGCTTGCGCATCCACGAACCGCTTGATGAGCCAAGGACATGCTACCCGATCCACTTTGACGTGTTCGCGTGTTACCCATTTCATCCAAAGACTCCTTTCAGTTGTTGCTTAGGCAGCGACCTCTTTACCTCTTAGCGAAAACCAGACAGTGCCGATCAGTCCGAATCCAAACGCCGTCAGCAGATTGGTCGCGGGGCTGATCATCCAGAGCGCCGCACCACCAAATGCCGCCAAAGAGACGATGGTGTCGCGAATCAGGTAATACAACCCGAACATCCCCGCCTCCCGACCAACCGGCGCCAAATCCATAATTAACGCCTTGCGGGTGGGTTCGCCAAATTCCTTGAGACCGCGTAATATGAATGCCAAGACCAGCGGCCAGAAAGATTGGCAAAGCATCAGCGCCAGCGGAAACAGCGTGAAGTTTATGAACGTGATTACGATGAACGGTTTTTTTTGCGTCTTGTCGGCAAAGTAGGCGACAGGTATGTACACGAGCACTGCCGTAGCCATTTCCACTGTTGTCAGGATTCCGAACTGGAAGGCGTGAACGGGCGAGGTGATCATCTTCATGCACCAGATCACTACAAACGCATACGGTATTTGCTCGCAAAACCGAATCAGCACATCCGCCACCAGCAAATTGCGTAGCGCCGGGCTCATTAGTTTGAATAGCTTCAGCGGGTTACTCTCCGCTGTTTTCGCGCTTGCCGCCGTGGCCGATTGATCATCTTTGATCATAATTTGCTGCATAACCGCCGCAATTACTGCCATCGCCAACGCTGCCACAAACGCCAGTCGCACACCGGTGCGCTCTCCCCAGGTATCAATAAACAGACCGCCGATTAGCGGTCCGAGTGACATCGGAATGCGCCGGATCAGCGAATGCATTGTAACGCCCATGGTCCGTTTGGTCTTGGGGAGTGCTCGTGCGACCAACCCCATGGTGGCTGGAAGAGAGATTGCTGACCAGGTGAGAAAGAAAAAGGCGCCCGCCATCACTGCCCAGATTGACGGAACCAGGATGACAATGACATATCCCGTCATCGCCAGCAGGTTGAATACCAACAACGCCCGTTTAGTACCGAGCCGGTCGGCAAGATAACCCCCCGGAAAGGAGTAGAGCGCTCCCAGCAGATTCTGCAGGCCGTTGAGCAGGCCGATCGCCAGCGCCCCGCCACCAAGAGCCATGAGATAGATGGGGAGAAACCGCTCCGCCATCCGCTCCCCCATCCCTACCAAAATCACCATGCCGAGCAGGGCAACAATGCTCTGTTTTAGTCCGAAAAATTCGGCGAGGCGACGCAAGGAAGTCATCAGAAATCAAGCACTTGGTTGCCGTTAAGCTGTCCGCTTCTGTTCCACGCAGGCGGCAGTCGATATCGGCGCCAACGTAAAGGATTGGTCATTCCTCTGCAAGCGGATATTGGTGCGTAAGAACGGAAAAAAACCAGGGCACGCAGTGGCGTGCCCTGGCGATAATTCTGTACGAGCGGGTCGCGAGACCAATGCTCGCCGAATCGGCTAACGAATCTCTTTGTGAATCGTATGCCGACGCAGATGGGGATTGTATTTTTTCAGTTCCATCCGGTCGGGAGTATTGCGCTTATTCTTGGTGGTGGTGTACCTTGACGCGGTCTTGCCCTCTTTGACCGCTTCGGTGCACTCTATCGTAATCGTGCCGCGCGCATCGGTTTTCTTCTTTGCCACTGTCTATCTCCTCAAATCAACAAATCTGCAAACTGATCCCAGAAGCCAAGCGCTCCGAACAAGACATTCAATATACGTTCTTTTCTGCCGCAAGCAAGCTCTTTTCTTCCGTGACCTAACATCACCGCAGACAACGAGTTGATCGCCAATCCATTTGCCAGTCTAACACTCCGCACAGGGCGCTGCACCGCCGCTAAAGATGTAGGCGATCAGATACACGGCGTCCGAGATATTAACCGTACCACTGCAATTGGCGTCACCAGAGAGTAATGGCGATGGCGCCGGACCGCCGGAGAAAATGAACGCGATAAGGTAAACGGCATCAGAGATGTTTA
Source organism: uncultured bacterium (assembly GCA_903903945.1). Classification (GTDB taxonomy): domain Bacteria; phylum Zixibacteria; class MSB-5A5; order CAIYYT01; family CAIYYT01; genus CAIYYT01. The sequence goes on from CAIVAP010000112.1 coordinate 21,541, forward strand.
CCGTGCCACTTCCGTTAGCGTCGCCACAAACATAGGGCGGGGCTGGCGGGTCTGTGACGGTTAGAGCCAGCGCGGCTGTGTCGACCTTGGCCGGAATACTACCGTCACGCAGGGCGACCGTGAAATAGAAAGTTGCTTTCCAGGTCGGCGTGCCGGAAATCGTGCCGCCGTCGAAATTCAGCCCGTAAGGCAACTCGCCTGATACCTTCGACCACGTATAGGGACCCACGCCACCAGCACTCTGAAGTGTCAGGTTGTAGTTTTGGAGGTAGTAGGCGTTGGGGAGGATCGGACCCGGATGAATATGCACACTGTCGTCGCACCAGTCACCGACTCCGTCGCTATTGGAATCCCATTGATCATTATTGTTTACCAACGGGCAGTTGTCGCAGGCGTCACCAAGACTATCGGTGTCGCTGTTGGTTTGTGATAGGTTGGCAACATACTTGCAGTTGTCGTCGGCGTTCAAAATGCCGTCATTGTCGGCGTCGGGATCGCAGGCGTCGCCCAAGCTATCTCCATCGGCGTTGTGTTGGTCGTGATTAGGGACTGTCAGGCAGTTGTCGCAGGCATCACCGACGCTATCCTTATCGGAATCAAGTTGATCCGGATTGACAACCCGGGGACAGTTGTCAATAAGATTGGCGACTCCGTCATCGTCCCAATCGAGATTCGGATAATCCCATCCGATTGCATCGAACATAGCTATGTCAGGAGTACGGTAAAAATCCGGGTAAAAGGTCTCGCCATCTCCCATTTCTGGTTGCATAATGCCGTTCACGGAACCCTGACGGAAATGCGAGGATTGATTGGGAGTCCCATCCGACATACGATATTCGACATCAGCTCCTGCGCTGGTGAAAAGATTCGAGTTATGATCATCATCGGGATTATTGTAATCAACAAGCCGTGGCCGAAGTTGGAATTCTGAAACATTGTCAGGGTTATAATCCCCCGACCCATCCGTGCGTTGAAACCTGTAAATGTCGAGGGAAGTGATATCGGAATTTGGCTGATACCAGCTTTCTGCACGTGAAACAAACCCGAGGGCATGACCAATTTCATGGAGTACAACCGACTGGAAGCACATCATGCTACCGGGAACACCGTCAGCCGGATCATAATCCCATGGGAAGTTTGTGCTAAACGTGATACTAGCGCAGGTACCACTAATGCTACCGATAGCGGCACCGTAGTTTGCCACGGAGAAGTAACAGCGATCCTCGTTGGTGACCGTAGAGCTTGAACCATCATACCGCACGGGAATCGTACTCCCCGAAGGAAGATAGGTTTGAATGTAATCGTCAGAATCCATACCTGCAATAAGACTTGCGCGAGTAGTAGCCCACGAAGGTGGCGTGGCTGTATAATAGACTGACGTCGCACCAAGAATCCCGGGGCCAAGAGAGTCAAATTTAATGCTTATGTTAGCAGTTAGTGCATCGGTAAAGAGATCCTCCAGATATGTTGCCGCTGTTTCCAATGCGGTTATGGCTTCAGCCGGGACTGAGGCGTCATAGTTGAAAACCAAGTTAAAGTTGGAAAGCGCCTTTTGACTGGCGACTTTCTTATTCTTGTCATTTGCAAAACGTTCATTCGAAATTCGCACCTGTTCCTTGAAAAATTCAGCATTAGCTACAGAGGTGTCGCTTCCGGAAAACGGTACCGTGATTATCTCGGTCTTCATCTCACTGAGACTATGATCATTGTAATTCTTGGTCGTAAACGTCGGACCGGCTTCAATAAGAACAAAGGAGTTATCGGTAGCTGCCAACGGCGTCCGGTTCATCTTCTGAAAGGCAGAGGATGAATCGGGATTCGTCGCTGCCATCAGGGTAGAAAACATCAGCAACGAAATGACTATCACGAACAAAGCTTTTCTGCAAAGCATGCCAGCCTCCTAAAGATGCACGGGTAAGACGATGGGTTGTATAATCATAGACTAAGTTAGTTCCATTGCGTCAGTTTGTCAAATGACTTCGTATAAATTGAGTAGTGAAGAAACGGATGTCTCACAAGTAGTACCTACATGTCTTTTCCAAACGCCGCTTGAAGGTCATCGACGGTATGACCAACTCGACCGGACAGCGATCAGTTGTAATGTCTGGCTGCGGCACGGAGAAACTAACGTCGTGTTCATGTTCGTCCTCAAGCGAGTAACACATCACTATATACTAGATCGGCCAATTTGTCAAGGTGTTTTGCTGTTTCACACGAGACATATACGGGCAATGATTATACGCGATAGGCTGTATCTTGTTGGCGGTCTTCAAGATGAACGCCGGACAGTCGGGAGTGTGGAAAACCTCCTCGGCTGTCATTCTGAAGGGTCGGGCGGTTGCCGGACGCCGGGCTACCAGACGCGCGGAATTAGTTCGGTGTTCTTTATAACCCTGTTCTTACTGACTGGCGCGCCCGTTTCGGTAATACTGGTTTCCAGCCGCTCGCTCATTTTGGCATACACTATGTTCCCGTTTTTTAGCGAGACCTGAAATTCACCGGTGATCTGCGATGTTCCAAGCGCCTTGTACGAAATCGTATCTGGAGAGTACATGTCCACACTGTAAGGCGAGATGGCACTGGCTATCGAAATGGTGGCGCACGGCGTACCGCGATAGGACATCAATCCCGTCAATGTCAGCTTGAACGGTTTCTGATCCACCCTTGATGTCTTGACTACGTTCTGGACTTCGTAGCAGATTGGTTTTGGCCAGGCAATGGTGGCGGTGTCGCCGATTTTACTCAGACGTCCGCCGACGGTGTAGTGCAACTGCTCCATGATCTTGGCTGGCAGAAAATCATCGATAAACTCCCACGCTTCCAAATAGGGCCATCCCGTGGTCAAAGGAATCCCGAAATCATAGCAGTTGCCTTTTACCGAAATCTTCGAGCGATACTGGGAACGAAAATGCAGACCAGATATCGAGTCGATGAGCGAATAGCTCTCACGGTCTGACTCCTTAATATCCTTAATGGTCCCGATGATGAAAGAGTCGACGGTGATTTCATAGATCAGGCCGCTGTCGGGATTGTTCGCGACACATAGCTGCGCGTAGCCTATACGGTTGTTTTTGACGGCTGTGGGCTTGCCGTCATCATTAAGAAAGAGCACTTCCACTTGCATCCTGTAGGCCTGAGCATCTCCGCGCTGACATCTTGGCGCCAGATTTAGAGTTTCCTGAGGCGCCCGCGGCATTACCGACTGCGCCCAGATGGATGCATTCAAGACCATAAGAATCAGAAACAATTTGCGCATTACAACTCCTTATCGCTTACCAACGACGGTCGTGCTTTTGACAGGTGGGGCAAAAATGCGTTCCCCGACCTCCGACCTTGATTTTCACTATGACGTCACCGCACTTGCCACACCGACTTCCATTTTGATTATACACTTTTAGATATCGGGCGAACCGTCCTGACTCTCCATTTACGCCCGAATAGCTGTCGAATGTTGTCCCGAGATTCTTAATCGCCAACGCCATGATCTGTCGGATAGCCCTCGTCAGTGCACGGATCTCGTTGGCAGACAACGATGACGACGCCTTGAGAGGATGGATACCACTGCGGTAGAGCGACTCATCGACATAGATGTTGCCCAAACCGGCAATGACATACTGATCAAGCAACAGGGATTTGACAGGTCGCTTGCTTTTGCAAACGAGCGCCTGTAACTGCGACGCCGTAATCGCCGGAGCTTCTACGCCCAGTCGATTTAGCGTCTCCTGTTGGCCATCGCGCACGAATTGGATGACGCCGAATTTCCGCACATCACGGAACACGAGCCGCCTGCGTCGAGCCCGGAATACGATCTCCAGATGGTCATGCTTGTCCCGCCGCCTCTGGTCTTCGCCAACCAGAATGCGCCCGCTCATGCGCAGATGGATCATCAGCCGCTTGCCGGATTTGAGATGAGCAATGATGTACTTGCCGCGCCGCTCAAACGACTTGAAGGTATCACCGGTCAATTGTCGCAGTTGGGGTTCTCGTTTGAGCAAGTGGGGAGAAACATGGGGCAGTCGCTGCACGGTCAGCCCCTTGACCATAGAGTTCAGCCCACGGACAATCGTCTCGACCTCCGGCAGTTCCGGCATCTCAGACTTTCTCCATGATCAAGATCATGTTTTCCGACTTGGTTCTGATATATGGCCTCAGTCCGGCATCACCAAAAGCGTGTGTCACCTTGAATTCATGGCTCGCTGCGGCGGCGATTTCCGAGCGCAGCCAGAACTTCAATCGTGTTTCCAGCGTATTGTGCGAGATGATTTTCCCCTGCTCGATAATGTAGATCGGCATCAAAAAACTCCAGCACTCGTCTTGCCGCGCATAGAACGGCGCAAACAGCACGCGATTGTCGGCCAGTTTCGGCGGCAGGAAATGCACCTGCTTGGTTTTCAGCATCTCCGGATTAACTGTCTGGATCACGAACCGTCCGTGCGGCGACAGCAATCGGCTGACATTCTTAATCAGCATTTTGAGATCGGCGCCGGATAGAATGTGCGGTAGCGTGTTTCCAAGAAGCAACACCAGGTCGAACACCCCATTGTACTTCACAGGTAGTCGCAGCATGTCACCCTTGAAAAATCGTATTCCCTTCTTGCGAGCGTGTTTTGCCTTTGCCATTCTGATCATCCGCGCTGAACTGTCGATGCCGACATAAACTGCGCCGCGTTTGACAATCTCCTGGGCATGACCCCCATCACCGCAGCCGAGATCGCAGACGGCCGAGATGTCGGGATTGGCGAGAAGTAGATCAAATAGCGCCATCTCTTTGGGCAGTCGTTTGTCCCAATCAACTTTAAGGTGATAGAGCGGTGCAAGTTGCTCGTAGAAGTTGTCGCTATGTCTGCCGCGTGTTGTCATCATTCTCCTGAAGTATCGCCAGCCGAAGTTTCCCTTGAATACGTGGCGTCGCCCAGTATATTGGGCGGCCTATGACCGGTCAAGACAAAATCCTCGCGGGGCTGAACCCCCCACAATTGGAAGCGGTCACGTTTGGTGACGGTCCCCTGCTGGTGCTGGCGGGCGCCGGCAGCGGTAAGACCCGCGTGCTGACCAGCCGTGTCGCGCACCTGATTGCCACGGGCCGCGCCGCGCCGGAACAGGTGTTGGCGGTGACTTTCACCAACAAGGCCGCCGGCGAGATGAAAGCTCGCATCGAGCGACTGACCGACATGAGCAAGTCCCGCATGCAGGTATCAACGTTTCATTCCTTTGCCGCGCTGTTGCTGCGTTTCTACGGCGAGCGCCTGGGACTACCCAAAGGCTATACGATATACGACCAGGACGACGCTTTGAGCGCTATCAAGAGCTGTTTGACCGAATTGAAGATTGACAGCAAGAAACTCTCGGCAGCTTACGTGCTTGATCGAATCAGCGATGCCAAGACGGAAATGGTCGATGCGGACGCATTTGCCGCCACTGCTTACAGCGCCGATTATAAGAAAATTGCGCAGGTCTACGAGTTGTACGAGCATAAACTCAAAGCCGCCGGGGCGCTTGATTTTGATGATCTGCTTGTATGCGCAGTGAAGCTGTTGCAGAAGGATGCCGAGATCAGAACGCGCTTGCAGCAGAAGTATCGTTATCTGTTGATCGACGAATATCAGGACACCAATAAGCCGCAATACTTGATGGCCAAGATTCTGTCGGAGGTAAATCGAAATATCTTTGCCGTTGGTGATGAAGATCAATCGATTTATGGCTGGCGTGGCGCCAATATTCAAAACATTCTTAACTTCGAACACGACTTCCCCAACTGCAAAATCATTCGTCTGGAGCAAAACTACCGCTCCACGCAGACCATTCTCAAGGCGGCTTCGACGGTCGTCAGCAACAACCGCATGCGAAAAGGCAAGACGCTGTTCTCGGTTGGTGAGACAGGCGAACCGTTGGTCTTGATGATCACCACAAACGACGATGACGAAGCCGAGCGGGTGGCGACGCGCATTGAAGAACAGATTCGCGTCAATGTTCCACGCAGCGAGATCGCCTTGCTATATCGCACTAATGCGCAGTCCCGGGCGCTGGAGGAATCACTCAAACGCCGGTTTATTCCTTACAAAATCGTCGGCGGTATTCGCTTCTATCAGCGCAAAGAAATCAAGGATATGCTCGCCTATCTCAGGCTGATCGAGAATCCCAAGGACGATGTCAGCTTCCGGCGGGTTATCAACTACCCCAAGCGCGGCATCGGCGATGCGACTCTGTCACAACTTCAGACCAAAGCCAACGAGCTTAGCTGCTCGTTGCTCGAATTGATTTCGCGATCGGGACAGCTTGATTTCCTCGCATCGGGCGCAGTGGCTAAACTTGCCAAGTTCGCGCAGTTGCTGGACTATCTGACCAAGATGGCGGCTACGCTACCACTCGGACAGTTGATGCAACTGGTGGCCGACAAAACCGGCATCACGGCCGATCTCAAAACGCTTGACCCGGCGGAGAGCGAAATGCGGCTGGAAAATGTGGAGGAGCTAATTGCTTCCGGAGCCGAATATGCGTTGGAGAATGTTGAAGCCGGCGTTGCTACTTTCTTGCAGGATATTTCGCTTTACACAGATCTCGACAACTACGATCGTCAGAGTGACGCCGTGACGTTGATGACACTGCACGGAGCCAAGGGTCTCGAATTTGAGTCGGTTTTTATCACCGGTTTGGAGGATGGTCTGTTTCCGATTTCGCGCAGTCTGGATGACACCGCCAAGCTTGAGGAAGAACGCCGCCTGTTCTACGTCGGCATGACCCGCGCCAAATCGCGGCTGACCTTGTCATACGCGCTGCACCGCGCGCGTTTCGGGAACAAGCAGACGTTGCGTTCGCGGTTCCTTGATGAAGTTCCCGATGAAGTTCTCGACACCGTGCGTTACACTCTCGTCAATGCGCGCGGCAACGTCAACTCGTCGTTTGTGCTTCCGGAATATCACGATGACGACGATCCTTATGCATTTCTTCGAATTGGTACCGCTGTCTATCATCCTCGCTGGGGCGAGGGCGCCGTGACGAATCGGAAGGGTTCCGGCGACAATACCGAAGTCGAGGTTCGTTTTCATTTCGCGGGCACCAAGAATCTGGCCGCCCGCTACGCGAAACTCCGTCCGCTACGCTAAAAGAATCTCAGCAGAGCTTTCGTTTCACTTGCACAACGCGCATGGCGTAGCGCCGTGCGTGAATATGTAGCTAATCATGTAAACAGCGTCTGCTACCGTTGGCATTCCATCGCAATCGACATCGCCGCTACGACCGTCAAGGAGAGGACTGCCATGGACAAAGATGAATTGAATCAGATGCACTATATCTGCGACGTCTACGCTACCGGAACCATTGTAGTCGCCGCACAATGATGGATCATCGTCATAATCAAAACGCGCAACAAATCCTTCCGACGAACCGCCTGCATATTTAGGTAACCACGGATTGTGCAACGGAAAATCGGAGGAGCCGGTTTTGCCTGCCACGATGATCATGCCGTTGACCACTGCTACGGCTCGTGCCTCGTCATCCCCCACACCACCATAGAGAGTGCTGAACTCGCTGCTGTCGCCGTCGGAAGAGATGATGCTGACAAAGGCTTCGCGTAATCCTGCCGTCTCGCTCTGCAAAGGTTTCGTCGTGGGGAAATCGCTTGCCAAAGTCCAGCCGACGACGATGATCTTGCCATTTTTGTCAGCGACAACCGCGCTTGCTTCGTCATCGCCCGAAACACCGCCGAGATATGTGCTAAATTGCACGGTTCCGGACATCCTGTCGAGCACCGTCACGAAACCATCCGACAAACTTGGGCACGACCGACACGAATCTTGCAACGGCAGGTGCAACGGATAATCTGCCGAGTAGGTCTTGCCGACAATAATCACCTTGCCGTCGGAAGCAAGCGCCATTCCCCGAGGGATATCATCCTGTACGCCGCCCCAGTACGTCGATCTGATCAGCGGCACACCGGATGCGTCGATTTTCGCGACGAACAGATCTAAACCCCCCATGAGCGTATCCTGCAAGGGTTGGACAACCGGCAAGTCGGGAGAATTTGTCGTGCCGGAAATATAGATCGCGCCCTCGGCATCGATGACAATGCCGACGGCATTATCGGCGCCACTGCCACCGAAGTAGGTCGAATAGCTTAGTGTTTTGGTCGTCGCGTTGATCTTGCAGATAAAGGCATCCGTTGCCGTTCCGGCCAGAGTATCAATCAGCGCATTAACCGTCGGGAAGTTGCTCGAACTGGTGCTGCCAACGATGCCGACGCTGCCGTAATTGTCAACCACGAGGTCACTGGCTCTGTCTTGACCATTGCCACCGAGATAGGATGAAAACAACAACGAGTCGCCGGCGCTGCTTACGCAGACAATGAGCGCGTCCTCATAGCCGGAGTTCTGCACCTTAAGCGGCATAACCACCCGCAAATCCGTTGATGTTGTTCCGCCGCAGACCCAGACACGTCCGGCGCTGTCAATGGCAATGCCGGTCGCTTGATCATTGCCGTTGCCGCCAAAATAGGTGCAAAATTCCAGCGTGTCGCCGGTAGGACAAAACTTGGCGATGAAAATGTCATCTTCCGCCGCGCGGGTATCCTGAAGTGCGTGCACTATCGGGAAGTTGTCGGAGTTAGTGTGGCCGGTAACATAAATATGTCCCCCCCGATCGATGGCAACATCGGTGATGTTGTCAGCCGCATTGCCGCCGAGGAAAGTGGAGAATCGCACGGTCGGCGCGGCGAGAGCGGTGGAAGTGAGAGCGACAAGAAACGCGATCGCGCACAAGATCAGCAGCGTGCGCAGGTTCGTAGGGCGAAACCCTCGCGGTTTCGACTTCCTTGTTTTCCCCCTTAGCAAAGGGGGACCAAGGGGGTTGTAGACGCGTTTCCCGTCAGCAGAATGACAACCACCCCTTCGGTCCCCCTTTGTTAGGGGGGAATGGCTATTCCCCTCTCCCCGTGGGGGAGGGGTTAGGGGTGAGGGTGCAAGCAAACTCATCAGTCCGGCTAAAACGCGCCGCACGGCGCGGGACCGCCAGAGAAGATGTACGCAATCAGATAGACGACATCAGCAATAGTAATTACTCCGTCGCAGTCTGCATCACCTGCTGCCAATGGCGATGGCGCCGGTCCGTGGGAAAAGATATATGCGATGAGATACACAGCGTCGGCGATGTTCACTTCGCCCGACCTGTCGGCATCACCAGGAATAATGACAAACACCTGCCGATACAATTGTCGGGCGGTCAGAATGTTCGTCGTCAAGTCCGAAAAGTCGAGACTGTCGTAAAATGCCTGTGGGTTGTTCGAGTCGAAAAGTTGGAAATCGCTTGGATTGCGATGGAAGTTGTCGCCCATTGCTACCACAAAGGCCAACTCCGTACTGTCGCCCGGCGCGAGATCGATCGGCCCGAAGGAGAGCAGGAAGCGGGTATCGTAACCGTCTGCCAGATTGCTGGCAACATTCGCTGCCGGCGGCAGCCATCCTTGGGCGGAATGATCTACTGCTGACCAAAGCTGGTCGTAGTCATTTTCGGAAGTTGACATGATGTAGTACTTGTTTCGGTCACCTTCGGGTGTTCCAAGTCCGCCTGTGCCGAAATTGCGGTTGTTTTCCTGTCGTCGGGGTCCCCAGTCCAGCGTTGCGACACCGTTCGTAACCCACCAGTTGAACGACTGCTTTGGTTGTGTCGGGAAGTCGAGCAGGGAGACTCCAAGTACGGCGAGCGTTGATTGAGAAGTCCATTGTCCCGTTCCGGACGGATCACCGTCGTTGTCGGCCGACCAACCAATTATCACCTGATCGTCGCTTAAAGAATCTTCAGTGAAATAGCTACCAGAAACATCGTCTTGAAAACCATATGGGGTTTCCGAATGGTAGGCGTCAGTGTCGAAGTGGAATCCGATGAACACCTTGTTGAGCGTATGAAGACTGATATTCTTGATATGATATCTGAAAATGATGAAATCCTCGTAAGCTGCCTGGTTCCAGGAATAGGACTCTTGCACGATCTTGAGTCCGATGGGAATGTGTGGTCGATTGTCCATAGGATCACGTCCTGTCCAGACTTCATCGACCAAGGTGTCATAGTACTCGGCAATCATGTCGAGATCGCTAAGCGCTGCTGCGTCATAGTTGGGGTCGTAGGGACGGTTTGAGCGTCGTACAATACCGCCGTTTGGACTCGCTTGTGGATACATCTCAAAAACCCCCGACCAGCCGTCCGCGCCAACGGACACCAACGTGTCGCTATCCACAATCGCCCCGATCCAGAGAGCGCCCTGATAGAGATAGTTGATGCCGCTACCGGCGGGGAATTCCGCGGATGGAGCTAGTGAACCGTATGCAATCCCTGGACCTAGACAATACATTTCCTTGAGCTGACCGCCGTTGAGCTGACTTCCGAAAAATCCCCAGTTGGTTACCGTCATCCACAGATTGCCCGTCCGATGCGAGCAGTTCTGAGTGTTGGGAGTGGCCGTCCATTTCCCCGAGGCAACTGGTTTTTCGCTATCAAGATATGCGCTCTTGCCAGCGGCCGTTGATCCAAACAGCGTTACAACTGCAATTCCCAATACGATCAACTTAGAGCCGATCCAGATCGTTTTCATCTCGCCTCCCGCGACTAAGGGTTTCTACCTGCGCCGTCAGGAACCCTTCCTGGCGGCCCTTCGATTTCCGGGCGTAACGGACATTTGCCATTCCCCAATCCCAGTCACATTCGCGCTCAAGATACAAAACACCCCTGACAGAACCTGTCAGGGACAAATCATCTAAGTCGCAGCAATGTGACTGTTCTGCCAATGTACACAGACGTCTACGTTTGTCAAGCAGGAATTTGCCTTTTCTGGTAAGTTTCGTAGATCGGTGTTCCGAACGAAGGCTTGCCGCTGCTACGAGTCCGAATTTGCCGAGCAACGAATGTCGGGTTTCTCGCCCCGTGCTCGGACACAGTCACCGGCACAAACACATGGCATCCTGCTTTTTCACACGCTGCCTTATGTCACCGTGGGACTCGGAACCCGACCAACTACGCTATTTGATTTTGTCGGTGAGATATTTGACTGCTTCCTCAAGCTGGTTGTCTTCACCACGCTCAAGGCGGCTTAGATCGCGGGAAACGACAATGTCTGGTGCAACGCCGTTGTTCTCCAGCGCTTCACCTTTGAGACTGTACCATCCCACCGTCGGGACTCCCAGTTTCCAACCGTTGGCAAGCGAATAGTACTTGGCGCCGACCACTGCACCGTAAGTTGTCGTACCCATGATCGTGCCCAGTCCGAGCTCGCGAAATCCCAGCGCGAAAATCTCGGCATCGGATGTCGTGTTTTCGTCAGTTAACAGCACAATCGGCGTCGTAATTGCGCCACGCGCATCCTGTCCAATATCGCCATCGCGAGTTTTGTGCGTGACATAGGGCTTGCGCGAAAGGCACTCCAGCAGTTCCTCATGATTGTTGCCGCCGACGTTGCCGCGTATGTCAAGAATCAGCCCTTGCTTACCATCGAGTTGCTGCGCGAGTTCGTTTTCGAAGCCGTTCATGCCATCATTGTCCATCTGCTTCAGTTGAATGTAAGCGAGCTTCTTGTGAGAGAGGTTGTCCACCAAGCTGCGCGTCCTGGCCAGGTTGTCGCGATATTCGCAATCGTAGTACTCCTCCGCGTCCACCGGCGTAATCAATACGCTGCGGGAGATGCCATCGCGGCTGAAGATGTCGAGTTTGATTTCCGTGCCCACCGCATTCTCAAAAGCTTCGTAATAGTCGACGTTCGCATTCAACTTTTTGCCTTCGACGGCCGTAATCTTGTCTTCCAATCGCAATTCGGAACTCAATCGGGTGGCAGGCGAGCCGGAAAGGAAGTATTTCACTTTTAAGCCCGCCGAGTTGTCCTCATAGTCGGGTAAGATTCCAAGCATTCCGGTCTCACCAACTCGCGGCTTGTCCCTCCAGATCATGATGTGCGAGCAGTCGAGTTCTCCGGTCATTTCCGTGATGATGTCGTAGATATCGTTCGGTTCGGTGGCCGCCTGCACGCGAGGAAGGTAGGTTTCGCGGATGTTGTTCCAGTCAACACCGTGCATCGTCGGATCGTAGAAATGTTCTTTCAATGTCGCCCAAACCTGATCGAAGACATGCGTCATTTCCTGTTTACGATCGATATCCATCTCACCACTGATGAGAAGCGGCGTAGCTGTGCCGTCTTGGAGGTTGATGCTCTGTATCCTCCCCTTACTGTCTCGCACATACACGATTTCGCCGCGCGGTGAAAATTGCAGATCTGAAGGTGAAGGCAAGGTGCCGGTGACCACCTTTTGGTCGCTGCCGTCGAGATTCACCCTCTCGATTTGACCGGCAGAGGTGATATACACCAACGTCGAGGAATTTGGCGACATGACAGTCGATTCGATATTGCCCTGATGAGTCAGTTGTACGTCGCGATCGGCGATTCCGTCGAAATCAATCATCACCGTAGGCAATCCGAGTGCATTGGGGGTCACGTTCTTCTCGGCGTATTCTTGTCGCTCAAGGAAAGTCATTTCCGCCAGGCGTCGCTCCATGTAGAGATAGTGGAGATCGTTATCATTGACGTAATAGACCAGTCTGCCATCGGCGGAAAAGCGTGGGTCGTTGTAGCTGCCGGCCGCGTCACTGATCTTGTAGATGGCGCCGCTCTCACTGTCGCCGATGTATATCTGACTGTACCAATCGGCATCCAGCCGGGTGAACACGATGTAACGCCCATCCGGAGACCAATTGAGCGAAGTGATGGCGCCTTTCTCCGTCAGTACACGTTCGGTCAGTTTCTTGATGTCCTTGATGACCAGTTCTGTTTCATCGCGGATGAAGGCAAGTTTGCTTTGATCGGGAGAAATCACCGGCACCCGCTTGGTAAGATCTGACTTGACGAAGGGCGCAATCTCACGATCTCGCGATCGAGCCAGCGAACTCTGACTAAGATCGATCGAGCGGGCAAGATAGATGTCACAGACGAGATCGCGATCGGAGACAAAAGCCAATTGTTTGGAGTCGGGAGACCAGATGAGATCGCGTTCGTTGGCGGCACTCGATGTGAGTTGCTGTTGATAATTCCCCGACAGGTCACGACAGAAGATGTCACCGTGAATGACATAGGCAAGCAATTTACCGTCCGGCGAAATTGCAAAATCGCTGACACCCGAATCAAACGTGACATGTTCAACCGCATTGGTCTTGGCCGCAGCCGGAGCTTCCAGTTCCAGCTTACGTCCCTGCCCGGTCTTGAAATCGTAGAGGAAGATTTCGCCGCCAAGTTCGTAGGCGGCCAACGAAGCGTCCTGAGCCACCGACAGATACGTAATGCTGAGCCGATGATTTGTCAACTGCGTAACCTGGTCGCTGACCAGATTCCTTTTGAAAAGATTGTATACTCCGGTCGAGTCGGAAAGAAACAGGATTTCGCTGCCGCTGGGGGACCAGAATCCATCCCGCTCGCTGCTGGGCGCTTGCGTGACACGCACGATTGTGCCTGAGGCTAGATCTTTCAGAAATAAATCGCAGGCCGCAGGTCCACGGTAGCCCTTGCGCCAGTACGGCACCGCACCGCGTGTAAACAACAGCCGGGCGCCGTCGGGCGATTTGCGACCATCAAACGATTCAATGGTTGTGATGGGTCTAGCGCGTCCGCCGATGGCGGGAACTTCCCACACTTGCTGATACGGATGATCTCGCTGTGACGCGAAGAGGATTCGTCGACTGTCGGCGCTCCAGCCGGAGACCAGATCATCCGCCGAATAGTAGGTGACGCGCGTTTCGATACCACCAGTGGCGGAAATTACGAAGATATCATAGTTGCCGTAACGTTGTGACGAGAAAGCGATGAAATTACCGTCCGGAGACCATTTCGGGTAAGCATCGTAGCCGACGTGCACTGTCAGGCGTTGGGCTTTGCCGCCCTGCGCGGAGACAATCCAAAGATCGCCCTGATAAGAGAAACAGACTTTCGACCCATCGGGCGAAGGCGCTGGATGATGTAGATTTAGCGGCCCTGACAGCACTGTGTTAGATGCTGTCAGGAGCATTAGGATGAGAAACACTTTTGCGTTCAATACCTTACCGATCAAGGACATGCTCCAACCGTAACCAAGCATTTGCAAACCTACTAATCTGACGCGCCAGCCGCCAAAACGCAAAATCTTTTTTTGCGTAGTTCAGTAACGTTTCCTTTCGCGGGCGACCCGAACGACCCTGATGCCCATGGCAAAGCCTTCGATCGGGCTGCTCTTTTAGGTTGACAATGGCTCCAAGTCAGACTAACTAACTGCCATGTTTCATCTTGCAGCATTACCGCTTCTGCTTTCTCTCACCTCTGTCTCGGTCGACAGTTCGCGTGGTGTTGCCGCCAGCTCCCAAGTTCCCCAAACCACTGGCAACGCTATGCTACAGCGGATCGAATCTACCGACTACGTAGCCAATAAGTACTGGGAAGAATATCTGCTTCTGGACAATATGAGCAAACTGTATGCGAATGTCCGCCCCAGTACCACCCGTTTCCGCAACGAGGAACACGGCGACCGACTGAATCAACCCGTGGCGTCAATCATCAGCGACCGCTTCCCTTTGTATGATCAGGAGAGTCGGCTGAATCTGAATCATCTTCTAGGCCGTGCCGACCCGTCGGGAGAATTCCCGGCACTGCGTCTGCGTTTTGTGCCGTACGCGGAGGAATTGGCTGCCGATGACACGCTGCCGGTACACCGCATCGGTATCACTGCCGAATCTTGGATCAACCCGGTTCCCGACTTGCAGGTACACATCCGCGCTCGGGTCGAAAATCACGGTGAACTCTACTCACAGTTTGACGGTCGCAAGTGGAAAAAGAAAATCACCGGCTGGCTGGACAATGCCGCTCTCTACTTCTATCACAACGGCATTTTCGGCTCTGTCGGAAGGTCGTATCTCATTTGGGGACCAGAGCCACATGATGCACTGTTGATTTCCGACAATTCACCCGCGTTCGACCGCATCTGGCTTGGCTATGAACACAAAGCCTTTCGCTTTGACTATGTCATCGCTCGACTCGATGATTTCCATCAAGGCGATTCAATGCTGGTGCGCTATTTCTCGGCACATCGTTTGTCATTCCGCAAAACCGGAGTTTTCGAATTGGGACTGTCGGAAGTGGCATTATATGGAGGTTACAATCGGCCGATGGAGTGGCGCTATCTGAATCCTTTCCTTCCCTACTATTGGGAGCAATACAATCGCAATAGCGACGACAACATGTTCATCGGCATGGACGGCGTGATTTATTGGCCAAAGCGGTCGCGCATCTTCGGTGAGTTGATGATTGATGACTTCCAGATCGACTTCAAGTCGGAGCCCCATCAGGTCGGTTACAAACTCGGCATCGACGCTCTGGAGCCATTGGGCTTCGCACGTCTGTTCACGAAGTTGAGCTACACGCGCGTGAATACTACGGTCTATGGGCAGAACAAACCGCAAAATCTCTACCTCAACTCCGGCCAGCCGATCGGTTATTTTGGGGGCAATGATCAGGATCGTATCTTGGCATTGCTGCGCTATCATGTCTCGACAAGCTGTGATCTGGAACTCGAATTCCAATACAACCGCCGCGGAGAAGGCCGAATTGAACCGCACCAGTCCAGCGCCGTGCCGAAAGGGGTCAAGTTTCCATCGGGCATTGTGGAAAAATCACCATCACTGCAATTAGCCGTCGAACTGTTTCATTCCCAGTTCCTGCAGGGACATGCGGCATTCAACTATGCTCATTTCGCCAACTATCAGCACGTCCGGGGCCGCAACCATGACAGAATCGGCCTTGACCTGAGGTTATCCTATTATCTGCAGGGATCATTTGACTGATGGTTGATCGCTCGGTAACGATTGATACACCGGCCAAGATTAATCTGTTTCTCAAGATCATCGGGAAGCGGCCTGATGGTTACCATGATATCTATTCATTGGTGCAGACGGTCGATCTGTACGATACCCTTACGATTTCTGAAATCGACAGAGGAACGGAACTGATCGGCGCTACGGCCGTTGTACCTCTCGATTCATCCAATATAATCTGGAAGGCGGCTGAGTTACTGCGCCGGCAAACGGGCTTCACGCAAGGCATACAGGTCAATCTGACCAAACGTATTCCGGTCGGCGCCGGTTTGGGTGGAGGGAGTTCCGATGCCGCCGCGACACTCAAAGGCGTGAATCGGCTTCTGGATCTCAATTTGTCGCGGCAGCAACTGCAGCAACTTGGCGCCACTCTCGGCAGTGATGTCCCCTTCTTCTTCTCGACCGGTTCGGCGATCATCACCAGACGCGGAGAAATGGTTGAGGAGGTCAAGATAGCATCTGACTACTTTGTCCTTCTGGTTGTTCCCGATTTCGCGATTTCCACAGCCGAGGCCTACTCGAAGGTGAAAATTGCCTTGACAAACTCTTCCCCCAAGCCTACATTTAAGCGGGAGAAAATAAGCGCCGAACTTTTACCATTGCTCGATCAAATCGGCAATGATTTTGAAGGCCTGGTGACCGACGGCCATCCGGCAGTTTTTGCGTGTATGCAAATTCTTCGGGAGGCAGACGCACATGCTGTGGCGCTATCGGGGAGCGGTTCAGCGTTTTTTGGACTGTTCGATCGAGTACCCGATCCTTCCTTGGCGACGATGATATCAGGGCGTTTTGGCTGGCAGGTTTTTAGTCTCTGCCCTGTCAAGCTGGCGTGATAGTGGAGACATCGGGACCCTTACAGTGGGAGGTTAGGGAGCCATGGAAATCACCGAGATTCGGGTGACGCTACGCAACGAGAACAAGCTTAAGGCATTTGTCAACGTCACCTTCGACAACCAGTTCGTGATACGAGGCCTCAAAGTAATCAGCGGAAAAGCGGGCTATTTCGTGAGCATGCCGTCGCGACGTTTGCCTCACGGCATGTATCAAGACATTGCCCATCCGATCAGTAGCGAGGCACGGCACTTCCTTGAAGTCAAGGTATTTGAGGCCTATGAGGAAGCGCTGAAGGAGTCGGCGGAAGTGATACAGCAGGGAGGCTGCGATTCTTAGCCGTCCGCTTTTTTTTGCCGGGGCATTGACTCAGCCGAGGTAAAAGCGTATCATTGATCGGATTGGGGTGTCGACAAGTGGTAAGTCAGCAGCCTTTGGAGCTGCCATTCCCAGGTTCGAATCCTGGCACCCCAGTTTCTGACAAAGTCCGCAGCCCATTCACCCACTTATCACTGGAACAACCGTCGCGTCTGGCGCCTTGTCCTGCCGCCGAGACAGCGCGAATGTCGATCACTTTCCGGCAAGGCGAAGTCTCTGACTCAGAATTCTGTTGACAATTCCGGTTTTCTCTGCTATTGTAGTCTTACAGAACAGAGGCAGGGCTCTCTCAGACCCGGAGTTGGTCATTGAACAGGCGGCGAGATCTATCCCCCGTTCTCAAGTCATTGCGTGCGGAATACAAGGCACTGTTCGTTGGCAAAGTTCAGGAGGTTCGCATCATGAAAATCAGCTATCGAATTGGATTCTTGGTCTTGGCCCTGGTCGCCATTATGTCTGCGATCGCCTCGGCCTACCAACCCGCTGATGTCTCGATTCGTTTCAATGGTGGCGGCAGCCACAACAAAGTCTATGTCGGTCGAGACAACATCATGGAAATCTTGGTCAGAAACGACGTAGCGATCATAGGCATGAGTATTGGGTTTCAGTGCACCAGTTTATCCGGCTCGTTTTCCTGGGTGACTCCCTACGGGACCAAGCCGGTCGGCACTCCGTATGTCAAGGAGCATGGTGACGTGATTGGGGCGTTTGACTTGACCGATGGTATTGTTACCGTCCTTCGTTTGCCCGACACGATCCTCGTTGGTGGCGCAGCAGATACCAATGCGCTACCGGCGCACGCCAGTTCCACTGTTTTCGCCTCACTGAAGCTGCGCATTCCGGCGGGGCAGCCAGCTGTATCCTCCGGATTCTGTGTCGACAACATCTTTGTCCCCCCGGCCGGAACATGGCAAATAGTGGACATCAACTTCGCCGGGTTCCCTCCCACTTTCAACGGACAAGAGAACACGAGTGTCAGCATACCCGATGCACCGCCGATCTGTTTCGATATCGTCGCCCAGTCTTTCATTCGTGGGGATCTGGACGACAACATGACCATCGACTTGGCCGACCTCACGCGCCTGATTGACTATATGTTCTTCAATGGACCGGCTCCGAAGTATCCCGAGTCGGCGGACGTCAACGGCGATGGGCGATTGAACGTCGCTGATGTGGTTTTCCTGATCAGGTACCTCTTCTCGGGCGGCCCTGAACCGTCGTGGTAGGAGTTTGAAAACGCAACCCAAATGGGTATTGTGGAAGAGCACCGCTCGTTGTCGAAAGGATGAACAAGACTACTGATTCGTTAGCTATCGAAGAAGACGGTTTCTTAACCGAAACGGTGTTGGATGATAGTTCGTCTGGTTCAGATTCTGTTGCTGGCCGCTTTTGGGAGTGTTGCTACCGGAGCGACTGCTGACAGCACCCCGCAAGATACCACACACTCGATGGTTGTGAGAATGACACAACCTCACGTTATCTACCCAGGCTACAATAGCATTTCGATCACGAAGGCAGGGGGAGATCTAGCCTTCGGCGGTTTCGGCTTTGAAATCAACTATGACCCCGCTGTCCTTATATTTGCTTCTGCCGAACTCGGCAGCGCACTAAACAATGGTGGCTGCGCGTGGAAATACTTCGCCTACCGACTTGATTCAACGACCAACAGCCCGGGAAATTGCCCACTCGCTCTGCTGCGAATCGTCGCGGCAACTGATTCCCTGATTGGACCACCTTCATCGGCAGCTTGTCACGTACCGGACGGCGGTGAACTTGTTAGAATCAAGTTTCTCGTGACCGGTGACCGCACCTACTCTGGATTTTATTCTGCTGTGCGTTTTTGCTGGCGCGGTTGCCAGGACAATGCACTCGTCTCAAGTCAACATGACACTCTATTTGTTTCCCGCCGTGTGCTGGACATGACCGATGTCGATCTTATTCGTGGACAGAACAAGGACAATGAGATCACCGGAGCGGACTGCCAATTCCGCGTTCACTTTGGTGGCGATTGTGCTAGCTGCGATAGTCTGAAGGCCGGCAAGAAGGTGTCGCGACTGGTGGACTTCCAGAATGGCGGTATCTACATCTGCTGCGGAGATGTCGAACCCACAGGGGATATTAATCTCAACGGTATCCCAAACGAAATTGCGGATGCCAGATTGCTCGCAGATGCCCTGGTGCAGGGGACAGATGTCCTGGTCCGGGGTCGAGATATTCTGCCCAATGTCACCAGAGAAGCGGCTGAATTTGCCTCCGACGTCAACGGTGATGACTATCCGCTCACTGTCGCCGATCTTGTCTATCTGCAGCGCATCATCATCGGAGATGCAATCCCATATCCCAAACTTAGACCCTTCGGTGACTCAGTCAAAGTGACGTTCTCTAATGGGCTTCTTTCCACCCAATCGCCTTCGGAGATCGCCGGCGTTCTCGCGATCTTCAACTGCGAAGGCAATTGCAGCGTCGAATCCCAATCCATTCTGCCTGTCACCAGCCTCTTTGACACAACTAAGAAAGAACTGCGAGTTCTTGCTGCCTGTGGCTCAGACGATTCGAGTACTACATATTACACAGACTGCAACGAGAGGCGCCTGCCAGCAGGCGAGAACAAGCTGTTCACGATTCATGGTCGGGCCAACCTCTTGACGACGCAGGTATCCGACTACAACGGCAATTTGCTGCTAACGAGTGTAGGCAACGAACTTTCGCGGCGAGTGTTCGACGTCGCCGATCGAGTGCTCAGTTGGCCGGAACGTGATAATGCCAAAATCGGTTTCTATCTACTGACTGAGTCCGACTGGCGCATCGACGTCTATTACCAAGATCATATTTTTCAGTCATACTCCGGAAGAGACGTCGGCCACAAGGTTTTCCGGTGCGATGCAACCAATTGGTGTCCGGGCACATACACGTATAGCCTAACAGTCGGGGCCTTTCATGCGTCCCGTCCGCTAATCAAATGGTAGTCGTTTAGGGCATTACTCTACGGTGTCGATCTGCGGACACTCTCTGAAGAAGCCCTGCTGCCGCCATTCGAACTCAGAGCTGGCAGAAAAGGGTCGGCGACCTGCTCGTGGTCAGGTGACCTGCCGCCGACCCGTTCTGTATGGGATCACTCATCTTGGACCAGTAGTGATCTCCACTCAATTGCCTCAAGCAGTGTCTTTGCCCGACAACCGAATCTATGTGGTTCTGCCAGTCCATCGTTTTGATGACGGAATTGTTGTGCCTTTGCCAGAGCCTCAGTCGCGATCCTGTGCGCGGCAACGAGGTCGTTATTCAGATATTCTCTGTATGCCATCCGGTAGAGCCGGTCGTGCTGTTCCATTGCGTTTTCCAATTCGGCAACCATTTATACCATCCGTGACAACTGTCGTCGGGATCGGCAAACGGTTCAGAGTATTTTTTGCGATCCGGATTGGAGAGTCGCGAATACTGTCAGCGATTGAGTCCGTAGGAAAGCAACCGCTCACGATGCAAGTGTATGAATATCGATGTCATTGCTGCAAGCATGATAACATCCGCTATCTAACAGGTCAAGGAGAAGGCCGAACTGATACCGACTTGGATTTTCCAAGTGCCCTCAGGCGGTGAAAACGTCCAATCTATCTATTGACATCAGTTCTATTTCGTCCTAATATGATCTGGAAAAGTGCGACCTTAGAAAGCGTGATGGGAACCGATTCTTCAGGCAAGGAAAGGACAAATGGTCAAAGCAGTTCTCTGTGATATGGATGGCGTCATTGTGTGGGACAACAATCTGGTGGAGGGCGCCAAGACCTTCGTTGATAATCTTCTGAAAAACGGCCATCCGTTCCTGTTTTTGACCAACTATCCGTCGCTGACACCCGCCGATCTTCAGCATCGCCTCTCGCTTGCCGGTCTCGTCGTGGCGCCGGAACATTTCTATACTTCGGCAATGGCCACAGCCGCATTTCTCGAAAGTCAGGCGGCCGGTGACAAGGTCTTCGTCATTGGCGAAGGCGCACTCACGCATGCTCTCTATGAACATGGTTTCACCGTCACCGAGCAGAATCCGGATTATGTCGTCCTTGGCGAAACCCGATCGTACAACTTCGAAATGATTGAGAAAGCCATCCGCCTAATTCGCCATGGCGCCCGCTTCATAGCCACCAATCCCGATGTCTCCGGTCCGTCCGGGTTTCCATCCTGCGGTGCACTGGCGGCGCCAATCGAGCGCGTGACCGGTATCCACCCCTTCTATATTGGCAAGCCGAATCCGTACATGATGCGCGCGGCATTGCGCCAGATCGGTGCTCATTCCGAGAATACGGTGATGATTGGCGACAACATGGAAACCGACATTATCGCCGGCATTCAATCGGGCATGGAGACAATCCTGGTCTTGTCCGGCGTGACTACCGAGCAGGAAATCGCCCACTTCCCCTATCGCCCCACGCGCGTCGTAAAGAACGTCGGGGAGATAACCTCGCTGTAAGTGTCGCAAAGGGCACAGATACGGTGCTACCGTGCCTCATTGGCGATCTGATTTCCACAGAAAAACTGCGCCACCGCACCCGAAACGTTTTTAACCATAGCTGCTCATACCAGACAACAGCGACCATCTTTCGAGCATACAAATCGAAAAACACCCTTGACAAATGCTCGAAATTGTCTAAGTTATTGTCAAGCAAATGTCTTGGCGTGCGCCTGTTTGACTTCCGTCAAGTTATCGTCATTTCTTCCGCACTGACGGAGTAACAGCGAGAGCCGAGTTATAGGAAACTGTACTTCGCAAGCGAAATCCGGGAAGGTCTTCCATGAAAAGTTTGTCATTCTTGATCGTGGGGCTAGGACTCATACTCACTGCTGCCTCAACCGCCACAACAATTTATGTTCCTGCTGATCAAGCCACGATTCAGGCAGGTATCAATGCGGCGTTTTCGGGGGATACAGTTTTGGTGTCTCCGGGGACGTATATTGAGAACTTGACCATTGCGACGTCAATTCTGCTTCTTTCTGAACAGGGGGATTCGGTCACGATCGTTCGCCCGGCGGATTCGACTCAAAGCGTCTTATATGCTGTCAGTGCGACAGTGACTGTTCAGGGGTTCACTTTTCGCGACTGCTGGGCTCCCAAGGCCGTGTTTTTTGACCAATGCCATGTGGTCTTGACCGGCAACACTGTCTGCTTCAACACATCGGCCGATGCGCCCGTTTTCGTGTCGGGCCGGTATCCAGACGAGGTCGGGAACTGTGTAGCAACTAACTGCGTTGTCCACGACAATCAGGGGGGGATCTTCACGGCCGGTCTGTGCCTGATCGACCTCGTCGAGCCGGGACGAGTATCTCACTGCACTTTTTACAATAATTACGGAGCCAACGGCGGCGGCATCACTCTGTGGAATGTGCAGAATGCACTTATTGAAAGATGTCTGATTCGCAACAACGTCGTCGAGAGATACGGGGGCGGTATCGCAATGGTGAATGGATCGAATTACGATACACTCCGAAACAACACGATTGCACATAATTGGTCCACGAGTTCGTCTGGAGGGGGTGTGTTCGGCATGGGTTACGAGAGCGACTTCAGAAACAACATAATCAGTGATAACCGCGGCATCGGAGTGGTCGGATATCCAGATGGAGGTCCGACGTGGGCGTACTGGTATAACGATTTGTGGCAAAACACGCCTTCGAATGCCGAACCTCCGCTTGGAACAACTAACGTTTCAATTGATCCCATGTTTGTTGACACACTCGCCGGAGACTATCGCTTGAAGGCTCAATCGTTCTGCATTGACGCAGGTGATCCAAACCCGATATACAACGATCCCGACGGGTCAAGAAACGACATGGGTCGGTACTTCTATGAGAATGACCCGCCGCAGAATTTCAACCTGTTGGTCCCGGCAAACCAGATTGACTCGTCCGTACTGGAGTTGGCTCCAACTTTCTCTTGGGAAGAGTCACTCGACCCGGATATTAAGGATGTGATCACTTACTCCTTTGTCATATCTATCGACTCGCAATTTGTCTTTGCAGTCGAAAGAACCGGCATCGCGCAAACAGAATACACACTTGATTTCGATCTGGTCTGGAACACGCGTTACTGGTGGAAGGTGAAAGCGACCGATGAAGGTGGTATCACGGTCTGGTCTAATTCCGTGTTTACGTTCAGAACTTCCACACTGGGTGATATCAACGACGACGGCGCGATTGATGTGGTCGATGCCATTTCTTTGATCAACTACATCTTCATCGATGGACCGGCGCCGAGAGCGCTGCGGCTCGCAGACTCCAACTGCGACGGCAGGGTCAATATTGGTGATGTCGTCTATCTCATCAGATACATCTTCTCTGGAGGCCCCGCGCCTTGCGCCAATCCGGAATGATGTGTGAGATCCGGCTATGCGGATGCGGCTAACCCCTTATCGGGTTCTAGCGGTTCATTCGACAGATATCAAGACAGGATGCACGCAAGCGCATCCTGTCTTTCTTGTATGCACACAGAACAAGAAGCGTCGAGCTTAGTACCCCGCCAACTCGCTGAGAAAGTGCGCTTGACCACCTACTTGATCAATCTGATTGTCAGCGGATAGCGATACGGAGTCCCTTCAGAGGTCTTGACAGAGGCCATGATAATCAGGATGAGATCGGCAAAGGCGATCATGAATAACAGGGGAATTCCAATCAGCACCAGTACCAAGGTGGCTGCAAACAGGGCGTAGATCGACATGCTGATCTGAAAATTGAGCGCTTCCTTGCCGTTGACATCCACCAGCGGCATTTGATCTTTTTTGAGAATCCAGAAGACCAGCGGACCGATGATGTTGCCGAAGGGGAAAACAAAACCAACGAGCGCGCTCAGGTGGCACAACGTCGCCCAGAGTTTCTCGTCTTTCTCGTCGATCATTTTGCCTCCAGTGATTCCCTACTCTGTTGGCGCTACGACGTAGATGTATGCCAGCGGTTCCTTGCCGGTGTTGATGACATTGTGCTCGGTCTGTGGTGGGTTGTACGCCACCATACCCGAACAAATCTTGGTTCTACCAATTCCGGTTACTTCCAACTCCCCTTCGCCGCTCAGAACAACAATCAACTCTTCATGATGTCCCGTCGTGTGTTTTCCGCAATCCTTGCCGGGCAGCAGCAGGACCCTGCCTGAATGCAACGCGACACTTTTGCCTGCGCCGAGAATTTCGATGTAGTCTTCTGCCGCCGGCAACGCGAGCACAAAGGGCTTTGGATCGCTCATCTATTGGGCATTTCCATTCCGCAGGTCTAAGCAAAATCGACTGGCTACTAGTCTTCAATCATTTCCACGTTCGCGCGCGGGACGATCGCTCTCTCACCCGATTCGAACTCGACTTCCAGCACACGTGCTTTCGATTCCGATTCCAGCACCTGCAGCGGAGATGGCAACGCCGTGACCGCACCCAACTTGCCGAAATACGGGGCACGAATCACGCGGATCGGCGATCCGATTTCCAGCCCCATGCCGTGTTTGGCGGCATCGCCCTTGCCTGCCTTGATATCAGCGGCAATCGGGATAATCACTTCGGGACGAATCACACCGGCGCGAATCTGGGTGGCGCCGTTGATACAGGCCATCTGCCCAACTTTGGACTTGAGTAGATCGAACGTTTTTTTTGCCATCATGATCTCGCCAAAGCCTTCCGTAAACACGAGCGTTACGCCGAGGTCTTCCGAGCCGGTGATCGCCACGCCGATATCGTAACCGAGGAAATCGCGCAGGTCTTTGTCAGAAAAACCTCCGGCGAC
This sequence comes from uncultured bacterium, assembly GCA_903903945.1. GTDB lineage: Bacteria > Zixibacteria > MSB-5A5 > CAIYYT01 > CAIYYT01 > CAIYYT01. The sequence goes on from CAIVAP010000112.1 coordinate 46,357, forward strand.
AACGCCGCTCGCGCCGACTTTGATCGCTTTTCTCACCGCATCAGCCGTCACAATCGAACCGCCGAGCAGGATTTTGCCTTGACAGGACTCGTCAATTAGATTGTCGGTCAATGGCGTCGCGTTGTCGGGTACGACGATCTTGATCACGCCGTGAGTTTCGCCGCCGATACCAAAAATACCCTGCACGAACGAACCCCAGCAGGAGACCGCCACGCCCTCATTGGGAAATATCTCGACAACTTCGCTCTCAAGATAGGCCTTCACCTGAACCGGTACCGGCTTACCGCGTAACAGCACCTGACCGGTGACGTGCGAGATCGTCTCGATGGAGCCGTCAATTTTGGCTCTGGCTTCCGACTTGAACAGCCCGAAGAAAGACTTGTTCATCGCTATCACTTCGTTCGCCTTGACCGGGTCGCCCTCTTTCTTGAGCATGCAAGCTTCGATGTCTTCCGGAGGCACGCCCAGAATATTGGCAACGTTAGTAGTCTCCACCGGGCCGGGAAGGTGCGTGCGCGCGACGACGTCATCCGGATGAACCTTATCGCCGACTTTGACAATGACATCTCCCTTGAGCGGGAGGATTCGCTTCTTGGTAATCAGTTCCTTTTCAGAAACTTTCAAACCGGGGGTATAGGTATGTGCCATATATTGCCTCTAACCGAATCTTAAAGCTCTATTTCACTGACCTGCTCGTCCTCGGGTGCCCCACCGCTTGCGGTGGGTCGATGCTCGATAGGTCACATCATGCCCTCTCCAGCGCCTGCGCCGGATAGATATTCATCGCGTTCATCCACTCTTTGAGTTTGCGGACACGGATGGCATCATCAGTTGGTAGGACAAACGGTCTGCCACGACCGTCAAGAATGATACCAACCACGCCGCCGGAAACCTCGGTCTCTATCTTCGCGCCCGGTCCCGTGCCGACATCAAGCCTGCCGCCCGGTTCGAGAACGACTTTCGCATTGAGCGGTAACGCCGTTTTTTCGTCAAAGCCGAGCGGGAAGCATCTTAATTCGCCAAACATCAACTTGCCGTCTTCGACCCGACCGTCGGGGAATTCCAGATGATACTTCAGCATTTCTTTGCCCTCCTTGGAATCGCCGGCCGGCGCCACACAGGTGCCGAGGTGAATAAGGCAGTCCTTATTGAATACTTCAGTCGCCGCCTGCGGGTGCACGGTGGAGAGCACGCCAAGCTGCGGCATCATAAAGATCGAATCTACCGACAGCCGCGTGATGCCTTCCGGCAGGAAAGCGTCGATCATCATTAGGGCCGACTGCTGGCGACGCGGCGCGTGTGATAGCACACCACCGGAGCCGATCAGCATATTGAGAGTCATCATATTGACAAGGGTTCCACCCGATGATTTTTGGTCGAAGGCGTCGGCGATGGTCCTCTGTTGTTGCACGCCCTTGAGCACCGTCGCGAAACTCTTGTGCTGAATAAACGCCAGTCGCAAAGCTTCTTTGGCAATTGCCTGCTCGAAAATCAGCTCTTCCATAGACTGCGGAATCGTCGTCGGGCGAATCATCTTGTTCTTGACGCGGTTACGCAGATCACGTTCTTCCATGTGAAAAGGGACCCAACGCATAACGTTGGGGAGACCCGCTTCGGCAAACACATTTGACACCGAGTAGCTCATACCCAGGTTCGCCGATACCGTTCGGTTGAACACGCCCTGAAACACGGAAAAGACGTCGGTCGTGGCGCCGCCGATATCGACACCGACCACTTCGATGCCTTCGATTTCCGAGATCGTCTTAATGATCAAGCCCACCGCACCCGGCGTAGGCATAATTGGCGTATCGGTCCAGCCCATCAGTTTGCGATAACCCGGCGCCTGCGCCATTACGTGTTCCAAAAACAGATCGTGGATCGCTTCGCGCGCCGGCAGCAGGTTTTCTCTTTCGAGCACGGGGCGCAGATTGTCGGTAATAATCAAATCGACTTTCTCTTTCAACGAGTCGGAGACAGCGTTGCGGGCTTCGATGTTTCCGGCATAGATCACCGGCAGCTTGTAGCTCGATCCGAGTCGGGGTCTGGGGTCGGCAGCGGCGATCAACTCGGCGAGTTCAACGACATGGGTCGTCGTGCCGCCATCAATGCCGCCGGAGAGCAGGATCATGTCCGGGCGCAAATGCCGAATTCTCTCGATCTGCTGATAGGGTTTACGCTTGTCGTTGGAGGCAATAACGTCCATCACGATCGCTCCCGCACCCAGCGCGGCACGCTCGGCGGATTCGGCGGTCATGGAACGCACCACTCCGGCGACCATCATTTGCAGACCGCCACCGGCGGACGAGGTGGAGATGTAAATGTCAGTCCCGATTTTCTGGCCGTCCTTGGAGCGCGGGGAAATTATTTTCTCGTTTTCGTCCAAAAGCTTCCTTCCAGAAAGCTCCTCGACCTCGCCGACCGCATTGAGCACCCCCATGGTCACATCCTCGAACGGTGCTTCGACGGTTGTGGGAGCTTCACCACGTACGATCAGTCGGTATTGCCCGTCCCGTTTCTCTATCAGAATCGCCTTGGTTGTGGTTGAACCGCAATCGGTTGCCAGAATTACTTCGATATCTTCCGGTTTTATTTCAGCCATGGAACCCTATCCTCTATTCTCTATAGACAACAATCATCCTCTTAGAGCTGGCCTGTAGACCCGCTAAATATGAACCCTTAGTATAATCCCCGGACGGGAGGATGTCAACGGGAACCTCCCGTGTGAAAGTTTCCCCGAAAAAAAGTGAATATGTCACTTTGATTTCCCCGTCACGTTCGCTACATTTATTCCGGCCTCCTGTTGCCCCCCAAAAAGCTTTGTGTCTGGCGAGAAATCAAAGCTTCAACAGTGAGGCCTTCTTTATGCTTACCAAATCAACTCAAGAATCTCCCCATTCTTCCCAAAAAACACCAATTCCACTTGGCAAAATACTTATCGGCTTGTAGCCTCGCCCCTGCAACAACTCCGGCTCAGGTCTTGAGGAAAGTCCTTGAACCTCACTTATACTCTGGTCTCGTCGGAAATAACCCCGAAACAGGGCAGGGGTAGTCTGGTTTATTCTTGACGGCAAAAACGCGACTATTTTTGCTTTGGACGCAGAAGCGCGGTTGATAGTTCTTGATAACTGCCTGATGAGAGATCATGCGAAAGCGAAGGCCTTTGTGTATACTGCAATTGGGAAAGGGTTTCAATTATGGACCAACCAACTATTGCCGACAAAAAGTCAATCAAACTCGAACTGGAGCCGGGGACCTACCGGTGGTGCCGTTGCGGTAGGTCGAAGACGCAGCCATTCTGCGACGGTTCGCACGAGGGGACATCATTCGCACCGTTGGAGTTTGCAATCGAGGAGCGGAAACTACGCTCGTACTGTCAGTGCAAGCACACGGCGACCCCGCCGTTTTGCGACGGCACGCACAAGACGTTGCCATAAAACACCGTATCTGGGCGGGGTGACGTCACCTTCAATCGAGCAAAATAAAACCGGCAGCGTTGTTGACGCAGCCGGTCGTTGCTTTTGGAGATGCTGATCTTGTCGGTCTATAGATCGCCTTCCGCCCAAGTGATCAGCCGCATTTCATGCGGATGCACCAGACTGCGATGTCCCGGCAAGACTCTGACAGAATAGCCAAGTCGACCACTGGAGGAAATCGGCGTCGTACAGCAGTAGTTATAGATGCCGGCATGGGGATTGCCATCAGCAGTCATCTCCACCGAAGTCGGATTGACAATGTCGCCAGATGGTGACAGTTTGCCCATGTAAAGCTCCACCGCCACGTCGTTGGGAGTCAATTCTCCGATAAAGATTTTTGCCTCGATCTGCATCTGTTCGTTGACATTAATTTTTGACGGCGACTTGGAGACCAGTTCCAGCATACGCACATCAGCCCACTTGTCGACAAGATGCTTGTACCAACTCGCCAACGATTTGACCTCGGCAAAACCCTGGTGACGAAGAATCAGATTTTGTCGATAGGCGTTGACATAGAACTTTTCGGCATACTCCTGCACCATGCGGTTGGAATTGAACATCGGCGCTAATGTCTTGATCGAACTCTTCATCTTCGCCACCCAACCGCGCGGGATTCCATCGCGACCGCGGTCGTAAAATAGCGGTACGATTTCCTTTTCCAGCGTATCATACAGTGCATTGGCCTCGACTTCGTCCTGATAGTCAAGGTTGTCATATTCTTCGCCCAGACCGATAGCCCAACCGGTGTTGACGTTGTAACCTTCGCACCACCAACCGTCGAGCACGCTGAAGTTCATTCCCCCGTTGAAGATCACCTTCATCCCGCTGGTGCCGGAGGCTTCCATCGGTCGGCGCGGCGTATTGAGCCACACATCCACGCCCTGCACCAGATTACGCGCCACGGCCAGATCGTAGTTTTCCAAGAAGACCAGATGGTCTCTAAGTTGGGGGTCACGGGCGAGATGGACGATCGTTTTGATCAGTTCCTTGCCGAAATTGTCGCGCGGGTGGGCTTTACCGGCAAAGATCAGTTGCACGGGGCGATCGGCATGGTTGAGAATCCGCTTGAGACGCTCCACGTCGCGGAAAATCAAGGTTCCGCGTTTGTAGGACGCAAACCTCCGCGCAAAACCGATTGTCAGATAGCCCGAATTGAGCACTTCCGTCACGCGTTTGATGTCACTGGGAGTAGCGCCGCGACGCTGATATTGTTCTTTTAGCCGGCCACGGGCAAAGGAGATCATCTTCTCGCGTCTGATTTCGTGAGTCCGCCAGAGCTCGCTATCAATAATGTCATCTACGTTCGACCAGAAAGAGTGATTGGCCGATTCTTCCAGCCATCCGGTTCCCAGGTAGCGATCATAAAGCTCGCACATCTCGGCGGAAATCCACGAGCGCGTATGCACGCCGTTGGTGATGGAAGCAAGCGGGATTTCTTCAAACGGTACCTTAGGCCAGGACGCCTGCCACATGCGACGAGATACTTCCGCGTGCAATTTGGAGACGCCATTGATATAGGACGAAAAATTCATGGCCAAATGCGCCATATTGAATTCGGTCGTGTTTTCGCGTTCGTTTTGTTGACCCAGCGAAGAGAACTCACCGAAACTCAGACCCAGTCTGGGCAGATAGCTCCGGAAGTATTTCTCCACCAGTTCGCGCGGGAAACGGTCAATGCCGGCCTGTACCGGTGTATGTGTCGTAAAAACGGTTGTTTGTCTTACTAAGAGCGACGCTTCACGGAACGTGAGGCCGTCCTTCTCCATGTGGCGACGTACGCGGTCGATCGCTAGAAACGCCGAATGGCCTTCGTTCATGTGAAAGACAGACGGCGCAATTCCCATCTCTTCAAGAGCGGTCACTCCGCCGATACCGAGCACCATTTCCTGCCGGATTCTGGTGTCGTTGTCACCGCCGTACAAGTGGGCGGTGATGTCGCGATCTTCACCGGAGTTCTGAGGAACATTGGTATCGAGCAAATAGAGAGGCGTTCGCCCGACTTGCAGCTTCCAAACCTTGATCCAAACCTTGCGACCCGGAAAATCGATACTGACCATGAGTGGTTGACCGTTCCGGTCGTTTGCCTCGGTTACGGGCAGCGATGAAAAATCAAATTCGGGATAGTATTCCTGTTGCCAGCCATCGGCGTTGAGATACTGCTGGAAATAACCGCGCTGATAAAGCAGTCCGATTCCGACCAAAGGCAGTCCCAGATCGCTGGCCGATTTGAGATGGTCGCCCGCCAACACACCAAGACCGCCGGAATAGATCGGGAGACATTCGGTGATTCCGAATTCCGCCGAGAAGTAGGCGATTTCCGGCTGCTCAGATTGAAAGTGCTGTTCATTAAACCAGTTACTGTTGTGCTGATAGACCACCAGATCGCGGTAGACGCTTTCCAGATGCGCCCGGAAACTGAGGTCATTTTCGAGTTTCTCCAGTTTGTCCTGCGGAATCTGCGCCAGGACTTTGATCGGATTGTGACCGGTCTCTTCCCAGAGTTTGCTATCGATCCGCCGGAAGAGGCGAATCGCTTCCTGATTCCAGCACCACCAGAGATTGAGAGCGATTTCCTTGAGCGATTTCAGCCCGTCGGGCAGAATCGGCTCGACCTGTACATATCTTAATGCTTTAACCATAGTCATTCCTTAATCTTATCGACAGACCGGAACATTTCCTTACCGCATCTCGACCCGTCCGGAGATTTAGGGAATTTATGCGCGTGCGCAGTTAAATCCACCTCTTTTTTCGTATTCCCAATCACGATACGGCGACCGCTTGTCCCCGGATAGGTGAATATGGTCTGTATGAATCTTTGTTTACCACATTTGGTCGGGTCGCACGTACAACCTATATGATTTTGAAATGGATGGATGAGGCGAAATGAAACGACCAAAGACACTGAGCGAATTGAAAGCATCCGGCTACCGGAGTCGCTCCACCAAGACAGAGCTGCGTGAGAATCTGATCGAGCAAATCAGAGCCGGCAAGAGCCGCTGGCCGGGCATTATCGGTTATGAACGCACGGTGCTGCCGCTCTTGGAGAACGCGATCCTTTCCCAGCACGACATCCTGCTTCTGGGTCTGCGCGGACAAGCCAAAACCCGCATCCTGCGACATCTCGTCAATTTCCTGGACGAGTTTCTGCCGGTGATCAAGGGGAGTCCGCTTAATGAAGACCCTTACCGGCCGATCACTTCACGCAGCAAGCGACTGCTGGTTGAGGCCGGTGACGAGTTGCCGATTGACTGGCTGCCGCGTGAGTTGCGCTATAGCGAGAAGCTGGCTACGCCCGATGTATCGGTGGCCGATCTGATCGGTGATCTCGACCCGATCAAAGCCGTACGCGAGAAGCTTGATCTGTCCGACGAAGAAGTCATCCACTGGGGCATCGTGCCACGCACGAATCGCGGTATCTTTGCGATCAACGAGCTTCCGGACTTGCAGCCCCGAATTCAGGTGGCGCTGCTCAATATCCTCGAGGAGAATGATTTTCAGATCAGAGGGTTCCCGATTCGGGTACCGTTGGATATGATGTTGGCATTTACCGCCAATCCCGAGGACTACACCAATCGCGGAAACATCATTACGCCACTGAAGGATCGTATCGCGTCGCAGATCAACACGCATTATCCCAGCAGCGTCGAGATTGCCAAGGCGATCACCAAGCAGGAAGCATGGACCGACCGATCGGCTGAGATAGAGATACCGGAGTTGATCCGGGATATCATCGAGCAGATAGCATTTGAAGCCCGTTCCAGTGAGCATGTCGATCAGGGCTCCGGCGTGTCGGCACGATTGACGATCTCGGCATACGAAAATCTGCTTTCGAACATCGAGCGACGCGCGGCAGTCAACAAAGACAACGACTACTACCCGCGCATTTGCGACTTGTATGCAGTGCTGTCGTCGATCGTCGGCAAGGTAGAATTGGTTTATGAGGGGGAACTGGAAGGCCCGTCGATCGTGGCGGTCAATTTGATTGGCGAGGCAACCAAAAAGGCCTTTGCACAATACTTCCCGGCGCCGCGCAAGCCCAAGGGCCACGCTGCCGAAAACCAGCGCCGGCAGGAAAATGTCTATGAGCCGATCATTGATTTCTTTGCTTCCGGCAGGCGATTGGAACTCTCGGACGAACTCCCCTACGGTGAATACAAGGCCGCGCTTTCGCAGATCGTGGGGCTGCGCGAGATCGCACATCGATATTTCAAACCGAAAAGCGAGCGCGAAACCTTTCTGGCAATGGAATTCGTGCTGGAAGGATTACACCGGCACAACATTATCGCCAAGGAATCGCCCGACAACAAGTTTGTCTACATCGATATGCTGGAGAACATCCTGAAGGACTAAGATGAGACTGTTTTACTCGCGCTGGGAAGACTCGCTGTTTCAACAGCTCAGGCAAATGCATGACTTGATGCAGATTTTCAACCACATTTTGCTGCAGGTCAATGGCGACGTCAAAACGGCTCTCAAGATCATGAATCAGCTCAAGAAAATGGGCTATTTGCCCAAGGAGACTGATCTGGATGAGTTCCGCAGGCAGCTTGAGGGCAACAAGATCATCGCGACCGACAAGAGCGGTGTCAACCTGACCCGCAAAGGTGAGCGCGCCTTGCGACAAGACTCCTTCGACAGAGTCTTCAAGCAACTCAAGTCCTCAAGCGCGGGCAATCATGCTATCGACAAGGAGGGCGGAATCTCGGAAGAGGCTCTTCCCGAAAGGCGGAGCTACAACTTCGGCGATAACCTGCGAAACATCGATTTCACAAACTCGCTATTTAACACGATAGCACGCACCGGTTCGCTGTCGCTGGACATGACGGAGGATGATCTCGAAGTCTACGAGACTGAGCAGGTGACCAACTGCGCCACCGTGATGCTAATCGACATCTCGCATTCGATGATTCTGTATGGCGAGGACCGCATCACGCCCGCCAAACAAGTGGCGCTGGCGTTTACGGAAATGATTCTCACTCGATTCCGCAAGGATGAGCTTGATATTGTGCTGTTCGGCGATTTCGCACAGCGCGTGCAGATCAAGGATCTGCCCTATATTGGAGTTGGGCCGTATCATACCAACACCAAGGCCGGTCTGCAAATGGCGCGGCAAATACTCCTGAAAAAGCGCAGCGCGAACAAACAGATTTTTATGATTACTGATGGTAAGCCGTCGATGATCACCCGCGGTGACGGCAGCTATTACAGGAACCCCTTCGGCCTCGATCCGATCGTTGTTAACCGCACGTTGGATGAGGCAATTATCTGCCGCAAAAAGCGAATTCCGATCACGACATTTATGATCGCTGATGATCCATATCTGAGAAGATTCGTACAGACGCTGACCGAGCTTAACCGCGGACGCGCCTATTTTGCCTCGCCGTCAAATCTGGGCGAATATGTCTTCTGGGATTTCCTCAAGCACCGTCGCAAAGCGGCGTAAGGACAATCCGTCAACTATCGACCACCGCCTTTCTGATCCTGCTCACAAAAGAACCCCCGGATCAAGCGACCCGGAGGTTAGAATTGTGCTTGGAAGAAACTGTCAGTCTTGTCGGCCGGCGACAAGAGCGCTCGATCCTGCAGGATGAGCTTTGAGATACACAATTGAGTTCTTGATCAGCGCGACCTCATACTTGAAATTGTGCACTCCCTCCGAACGATCATCCTCAAGTATTAGGAAGTTATAGACCGCTCCGGCTGCACCAGTGGCGACTCTCTTATTGGTGGGTAGGGATGACGCCGAGTCAAGATATCCGTCTGCAATGAGAAGAGTCTTCAACGTGTCAAGGAGTCCAAGAAATTCGGTCTGTACTCCACTAATGGTGCCGTCGCCATCATAATCGGCTTTCGCCTTGAAGTTATATGATTTGGCGGATGGATGGCAGTCACTTGCCCTGGCGCACCCTGCGGAAAGATCGCTCCCGGTCGCCTCATCGACCATGTTGAAGCTGTGCCCGCCGATCTTGTATCCATCATGAGTAAGAGGGTTGCCCTTGTGGCAATCGATACAACCGTCGGCAAACAGGGTACGATGCGGCGAGCTCTCATAAGCGACGGTCGGGCTTGAATACTGATAGCCATTTGTGCCCTCGAACAGATCGCCCTGCGGACCGTGGTGCGGCCCCCAGCGAGTGGAAATACTATCCGTTGGTGAGGCAATACTCGCCGCTGACATTCTGGAGTGATGACAATTGGCGCAAAGGTTGCCTGCGCCGTGGTCAAACACGGTCGCATTTAACAGAGCGAAGGGCGCTTCCGTGCGCAGGTTCAAATTACCATTCGTGTGTGGAGCGTGGCAGGTGAAACAGTGAATGGCACTGACTGTAGAGTAGGGAGCGCTCACTGCGCCGGTATTCAAGAATTCGATGAATCCCTGCTGGCTGTGGCAGCGAGTGCAATCATTGCCGCCACCGCGATTGGTATAGTCAATATTGGTGCCCGAAGCGTGTACCGAATTCTGCCATTCGCCCTGTGCTTCAAGAATTGCGCCTCCAAAGCTTTCCTCGCCGTGGCACGCAAAGCAACCTGTCAGTTGCTGGTTATCATTGCTGACCTGGTTGACAACCTTGCGTTCGCATCCCGCAATGACCGCGAGCATCGCAATCAGAGCGATAATGCTCAGGACACGTAGTACCCTCATAATACCTCCTTAGAAAGATAGACCTTTAATCAAATTGATTTCCACGATATTGGCGGTGTAATATTCATCCCGCACCAAAAAGTCATCGAAGTTGTGCACGTTGTAGATTGCGTCGAAGCGCATATCGTCATAGAAACGGAACGCCGCAGAGCACCTGATGTTGAAGCTTTCTACATCCAGATCGCGCTTGCTCCGGTAGTAAGTCGCGCCCGCACTCAAGGTGAGGCCGTGGTATTCCTGCGAAGTGGCGTCACCGTAAAGCAGGTGATCAGTAAACTTGAAATTCCTCGTACTGTTCTCGTAGTCGCCCTTGCCGTAGGAATAACCGGCTGTGAGGGTCGCATATTTCTTGAGCGTGACGCCACAGTCAATTGTCGCGCGATTCAGTGTGACCTTGCTGCCGATGTCATCGTTCTTGCGCACCTTGCCTTCGTACTTGAGCGCGATGTTTCCCACATTCGTGAAGCGATACTTGCCACTAAATCGGTAGCGGTTGATGTCTTCGTTGCCAACCAGGCGAACGCTCTCTTTCACATCCTCGGCGCGAGTGCCATACTCGGCGCGCAACTCGGCCTGAGGCACCGGTTTGAGCCAGCCGGAACCGTACAACGAGTTTGCATTCGTCCGTTTCCAGTACTGGTCGTTGACGTCATACTGGTAGCCGACGGTCACGCCACCATAACGATGGTTGGTGTAACCGGCATAGAAGGCGTGTACCAGATTGTCAAAGGCGGTGTAATCGCTGTCGGAGGAAGTGCGATCCAGCATTACATAGTACTTGAAAATGAAATCGGAAGGCAACGCCATCGAGGCGGCGCCCCAACCGCGATTCGAACTGATCATAAAATCAGTTTTCTTGTACTTGGTCTCGAAGTGACGGAAACCACCTTGCAACACGATCCATTCATAACGCGGCACCGGCACAGTGGCTGCAAATCTGCCTTCAGTTCGATCCTGATCACGATTGTCATTGCGATTGTCGCGGAATTGATTGCCACGGTATTCGCCCACAACCATCATGCCGCGATAAGTGATTCGGGCGCCACCGTTGTAGAAATACTGCTTGTAGTCGACATCAACTTTATCGCCACTCGGACTAGGACTGAACAGATCGGTTGTCGAGCCGGTGCGTCCCATGTTGGCGCCGCCGCCGAAGAGTTCGATGTACCTAACCGGATGAAACGACAGCGAAGCGCCCTCATTGTGGCGTCGCGTGGTGCTGCCGCCGTGGAAGTCATAGATGCGACGGAATTGATTATGCGATAGCTTCAGAGAAAACAGCCCCGCTTTACCAATGTCCGCGGTCAGGTTGCGGTTGTTCATGGTCATATTCCGCAGGTTGGCGCGAAGTAACATGCCATTCTTGAAATCGTAGCGGAAATTTTCCAGCGAGAGCGAGGCGCCCTCGTAATCGTTGAAAGTGGCGCGATTGGCCGACAAGTTACCGGTTTCATCCAAAACGATGTAACCGAGTTTGATATCGCCGTTGCCGGCAGCAGTCGCCACGGCCATCATCGGCATCCAGATCATTGTGCCAATCAGCAGTGCTTTAGCGAACTTCATCATGATCCTCCTCACCGTACCCTGTCGTGACAGCCCGACTGATAGCAGTCGGCAAAGAACTTGGTGTTCAACTGCGGGTCCAGAAACATGCGGTTGTCATCCGAGCCATGAATGTCGGTGTGGCAATTGACACAGTCGACTTTGATCCCCATGCCGGAATGCGCCGTACGATGCGCCGGCGGAATGCCGTGGCATTGAAGACAGACGCCATTGCCCGGTTGTGCCAACAGACGATCGTTCGGGGAACCGTGGGGGTCATGGCATTCGGTGCAACCGCCGCCGTTGAACGAATAGGTCTCGGTCACCGGATGCTCAAACGCATGCGGCCCCGAATATTCGCTGTGGCAATTCTGGCAGGCCCAGTCGATGCCGCGCGCCAACGTCGGATCCTTGCGGTCGTCCGGAAAATGGCAACTGGAACAGCGGATATTGTCGGTCACTAGCGGATGCGCCGACCGACTTTTGAATTGGGCGACAACATTAGTGTGACAGGTGCCACAATAATCATCCGTGTCATCCTTAACCAGCGATCTGCTCTTGTTGCCGTGCACCGTGTGACACGAACTGCAGGTAAGTTGCGCGCGCCCGTGCGGATCGGTAGTGAGCATTGTCGCCTGATGGTCATTCAGGTGGCAGCCGCTGCAAACCTCCGCCTGTTTGGGGAGAGACAGATCAGCCGGATTGACGATGTTGTCCTTGGTAGGGTCCTCAAGATGCTTCTCCCAGTCCGGATGGCAGCCGATGCAGCCAACGGTCACTTTCGCCATCTTGTCGTCGACCATCGTTAGCTGGTGTGTTGATCCTTTGAGATTGTCCGCCGCCTCCGGATGACACTCCAGACACGCCCCCGACTTGGAAATCATGTCATCGCGCGAGTAGGGAGGCGAAGCTTCTGCCAAAGGGATAGTTGCAATCAGGAAAAAAAGGAGCAGCAGAGTCCTTGAGACTTGTGCACTTCCTTGTTTACTCATATTGACCTCGTCACTGAGTTAGACAATTAATATTTCATCGCTCTTTAGACCCTGCCCAGATTTGTGAAGTAGTTCACAACCATCGAACCGCTTCTGCCAAATGGCAAAGATAGGCACTCTTGGTGTCAAGTCAACAAAAACAATTGAATAAACATCGCGTTTTACCACATTGACTCTTCAATTATCGCGTGGATCGACAGAAACTTGAGTGGTTAGACCCATTTTTTCGACAACAGCAATTGTCCGATCTGACCCGCCGAGGCTTCATGTGAAATCCTATCGGCTTTGCGGATTTCGGAGCCGCCACTATTTCTTAGAGAGTTCTCGAAACGATGAAGAGAGACTATTCCCAGCGGAAGGTTTTGGCGGAGACAATCAGCCCAACCACCATCATGACCACAAGGACAGTTACTTCCTTGAGATGAGCGCTCCAAGGTTCGCCGAGCCAGAGTCCGGTAAGAAGATTGACTACGTGAGTCAACGGCAGGATTTGGCCATAGGTGCGAACCGCTTCCGGCAATACCCATTTGGGAATGGCTGCACCCGAAAGAAACAGCATCGGATAGTAGAGTGCCATCACCATGACCTGTGCGCTGCGAGCGGTTCTGGAGATGCTTGCCAGCACAAAGCCCAACGCAAAGAAGCTGCAACTTGACAGTAAGAATCCCAGAATCACTGAGAACACGTTGCCATTGAAGCGAATTCCGAAGGTTATCTTAGCGGCGATAATCAAGAGCACCATTCCGAGCGCGGTCATTAAAAACAGCACCAGCACTTGTGAAGTCAGAATACTGATGGGTGTGAGAGGTGTGGCATGCAGACGACGAAGAATGCCCAACTCGCGCGCTGCTGCGATCGAGATCGTAAGCGACACTAACCCGGTTGTGGCGATGATCATTGCAGTATATGCAGGTATTGACAGGTCAACGGTGCCGAGGCCGAAGTATTGCGCTTTGTTACCGAAGACGCTGCCAAAGATGAAGAGCATCATCAGCGGGAAGACAAGTGTAAAAAACGCCGCCATTGGCTCACGCAAAAAGAGTTTGAATTCGACGGAAGTTAGTTTCCAGAAGCCGCGCATGGTGTCAATCCTTCATTTCGTGGCCGGTAACAGCCAAAAAGACGTCTTCAAGATTTGGTTGCTCCGTGCGCAAATCGGAAAAACGTATCCCCTCTTTCGCCAGAGCGGTAACGACTTCAACAACCAGCATCTCGCCCTTGCCCTGGACCAAGACGCGGTCGCCGTTCTGCTCGACGAGAGTGACTCCCGACAGGCTGCGGCAACAGGCGATGTCGTGCGGCTCTTTCAGCGTAAGCACGACCCGGCTTTCGACACCGAGCGATTGAATCAGATTCTCCGGTGTGTCGAGGGCGACGATCTTGCCCTTGTCCATGATGGCCACGCGGTCGCAAAGACGTTCGGCCTCGTCCATAAAATGGGTTGTGAGAAAGATCGTTTTGCCGCTGTCGCGCACGGTGCGAATCAAGTCCCACATAGTACGCCGTGCCTGCGGATCGAGCCCAGTGGTCAGCTCATCGAAGAAGACCAACTGCGGGTCGTTGATCAGAGCCAGCGCAATTTGCAGTCGCTGCTTCTGCCCTCCGGACAGCACGGCGAAGGCCGTGTTTCGTTTGTCGGTCAGACCCAGTTGCTCAAGAAGCTTCTCCCAGTCAAGCGGCGATTCATAAAACGAGGCAAACAGATCAAGTGCTTCCCAGACCTTGAGGCGCGGCTGCAATTGTGATTCCTGCAACTGCACGCCGACTTTACGCCTGATGTCGTGAATTTCCTTCTGCGGATCGACGCCAAACACACGGATCGAACCACGATCCTGTTGTCGCAAACCCTCGATACATTCGATGGACGTAGTCTTGCCGGCGCCATTGGTACCGACCATACCGAAGATCTCCCCTTGGTAGACTTCAAAGGATACATCGTCCACCGCAATGGTAGAACCATAGACCTTACGCAGGTGCTCGACTTGGATGACGGGTTCACTCACCAATTTGAATATACGTGTTGTTTTTGTGTTGGTTGATAAAACTGCAATTCTCCCTGCCCCTAACATTGACGCAGGTTGATGACTTGTTACAAATGGAGGAGCTACTATTCCCGCTGCAGCAGCATCAGGGTGATGTCGTCTGAACGGGGAGCATCGCCAACAAATTGGGAGACGTCGTTGATCAGGGAGGTTGCGAAAGCATCAGGGGGTTCGGCGCGGTGGTCGACAGTGAATTTTTCGAGGCGTTCGTCGGAGTAGAAATCCTCAGTGGCATTGATTGCTTCGGGGATACCATCAGTAAAGACCAACAAACGATCGCCGGCAGCAAGCGTGACTGTCCGAGATTCCCAACCTACACCATCAAACACGCCGATCGGCATGCCGGTGGCTTCGATATATTCGATTTTGCCGTCGTTGCGCACCAAGAGCGGCGAGTTGTGGCCGGCATTGACATACGTGAGTGTGTGATTGTTCGCGTCGAGCACCGCCAGAAAGGCGGTCGCGAAATCGCCTGAGCGGCTGGAGCCGTGCAGTTGCGCATTGACCCGCGTTGTCGCTTCGGCAACATCGAAATCGGAGTTGCCCCGCAGCATGCGAAACGCCGACAAAATGTTGGATGCCAGCAGCGCGGCGCCCATGCCTTTGCCGGACACATCGGCCAGCAGGATCAGCACTCGGCCATCCCGCAGCAGAGCGGCGTCATAAAGATCGCCACCAACCATCTTACACTGCATTTGGAAAGCATGGAAAGCGTACCCGGGAACCACCGGCAGCACCTTGGGCATCAGTTCCTCCTGAATCTGCGAGGCGATGCGCAACTCGGATTCAAGAGCTTCTTTCTCCTGACGCTCTTTGAGCAAACCTTGGTTGATGATCTTGGCGGCAAGGATATTGCCAAATGTGGCTGTGATTTTGAGAGACTCTTCATTAAAACGCTGCCACGGATCGGCCGTATCGGCATAGAGAATTCCCAGCACCTTTTGTTCATTGATCAATGGCACGGCCATTGCCGAACGAATTCCGGAGACGACAATCGATTCCTGTTTGGCGAAACGTTCATCGGAGATCAGATCGGAAAAGAGTACGGCCATTTTCTTATCTAGTACTTCTCGCATGATCGAACGCGAGATCGTAAACGAATCGGAGCCCTTTTGATCGGACAACCGATAAGTCACCAAGGTGAGGGTCTCGCTGCCTTCACGCGCCAGAAACACTGCGGCACGTTCGGCATGAACAATGTCCTGCAGCAGAGCAAGAGACTCGCTGAACATTTCATCAGCGCTCTGCGGAAGGATTAGCATTTTGGCCATGTCAGAAATCGCCTTGAAGATCCGCGGGTTGGTGTAGTCCTTCAGCGCCAACGGCTGTAGGGCTTCATCAATCGGCAGCAAGGACATTGACGTGTGACTTTCGACCCCATCGGTCACTGCAACTTTCGGTTTGGGGGGAGCCGTCTCGGCGGATGATATCATGAAACCGACGATGCCAAACGTGATCGCATCACCGACCTTGACATCAACCGTGCCGGTGATCTTGCGATCATTAACCAGCGTGCCGTTGAGGCTGGCCAGATCGGTGAGCCGAATTTTGCCGTTTGCGGCAATATCAAGCTGCGCGTGCCGGCGCGATACCGTGGCATCATTTACCGTCAAATCGGCTGGGGGAACCCGTCCGATGACATAGGTACCGGGTTGGAGTTGCCAATCGTGGCGATTGCCGTACTGTGGACTTGATAGGCGGTACATCTTCAGGGTTTTACGTAATCAACCATCGATTTCGTTTAACTAACTTGCTTTCGAGTTCTGCTCACATATTTCATCGGCAAAGCTTGAGACATTCCTTTGAGATGTCGCCAAGTTACGCCAAGAATGGCCAACAAGTATCCGAGCAGAGTGCCATAACCACCCATATGGATCTTGAGATGAACACTGTCGGGACCGAGGCGGAAAAAAAGCACTCTCTTGCCACCTGCGATCGTAATGCAACCATAGATGATAACTCCCCCAGCAATGATTGTCGCGGCAATTGTGACCAGCTTTAGCAAAGCGAGACGTTTCTTTTTGCGAAGCAGGAAGAACGCTCCGAAGATCGCCAAGGACATTAACAGAACAATCCAGTAGATGCCGCCAAAATCCATACCGGAGTAGCTTGACCTACCGAGGCACGAAATTTGAATCCAAGGCAGGAAGAAGCTGACAAATGCAATAGCGGCTCCAGCGGGAGTGAGGAAAATCAAGCGATTGTCGGCATCCTTGTTATCCATACAGGCGAGTAATAAGCGGATTTGCGGATGGATGTCAAGGGAAGCAAATTGTGCGTAGCCTTCGTCACCTTTCGGAAGAGTCACGACTCCCGTCGGTTGACCTGCCTAATCAACTTCCCTACGCCTGACCATCTTACCCACCGCTTTTCCGAGAGCAACATCGAAATCACGATGATCGGGATCACGACATAAGCTGCGCCGAAACATATACCGACGATTGCTTTGGTCTCGGGAGCCCAAGGCATAAAGAGCAGTAACGCTATCGGTATCAGCAGAAAGCCGCAACCAAGCACAACCACAAAGAAAAACAGCAGCATCGTCACGATGACAAAACGCCGAGTGCCCTTAAGCACCTTCAAGTAAGCAACGGCTGCCTCGATCTTGAGCAGGTCGATAATAGTCCGGACATAGGACTCGATCAAGTCTCTGATGAAATTCGCGATAGAAATCATCTTATTCTCTTATTGGGATTCAAGAGCGGCGGATGGAGACATCCGCCGCCCACAAATCGATTGCGACCCACTACTTTTTTGATCTACCGAGGAAATAGCCGAGAATCAAAAATCCCAGCGCCGTGCCGCCGAGATACGGCCACGGATTTTTATGAACGCTTTCGTCAACCTCGGACACCAATTCCTTGGCTTTCTCCGTGCCACGGTGATAAGTCTCGACAACATCATGTTGCAGTTTGCCG
>CAIVAP010000113.1 GCA_903903945.1 uncultured bacterium
GACGCCGGAGACGGTGATCGCCGACTATGCCAAGCTATTGGATCTCGCCGATTACACGCGGCATTTGAACAAAGACAGCGACCTGATTCTCAAGCTGAACCTGTCGTGGACGAAGTATTTTCCGGCCTGTTCAAGTCAGCCGTGGCAGGTGGAAGGGGTCGTAGCGAAGTTGATAGGGGACGGTTTCGCTCCGAACCGCGTGCTGCCCGTCGAGAATAAGACGGTTGTAACCAATCCCCGCAAAGGCGCAGCCAACAATCTCTGGTTGCCGATTCTGAATCAGTATCAACTCGAATTCAAGCCGCTTCCTGAACAGGAGTGGATTGTCTACAAGTTCAAGTCAAAGCTACTTAAGTTGAACGACATCTTCCCGGAGGGAATCGAGATTCCGAAGATGTATGTCGGCAGGCAGATACTGCATCTGCCGACAGTCAAGACACACGGTCATGCCGTCACGACCGGCGCCATCAAGAACTCCTTTGGGGGGCTGCTGAAGGAAGTTCGGCACTATGCGCACAAGTACATGCACGAGGTACTGGTTGATTTGATGTTGATGCAGAAGGAATTGCATCCATCGGTGTTTGCCGTTATGGATGGCACAGTCGCGGGCAACGGCGCCGGACCACGCACGATGGACCCGGTGGTGCAGAATTACATCTTGGCTTCCAGCGACTCGGTGGCGATCGACTCGGTCGCAGCGAAGCTGATGGGATTCGACCCGCTGTCGATTCCATACATCCGTATGTGCGACCAAATGCAGCTTGGTAACGGTGATCCGCGAAATATCGAAGTCGTCGGCGCAGATGTCAACGGTGTCAATTTTCACTTCACGACGAAAAAATCTCTCGTCATCTGGGGCGACCAGATGCTGCGCAAGGGGCCGCTGCGTTTCCTCGAAAAGATTGCCTTGCATTCGCCGCTTGTAGTGTGGGCGCCGGCCGCCTCAAACTTCTACCATGACGTCTTGTGGTATCCCACCATCGGTCAGGCGAAGATCAGCAAGTTTAACCGCACCGGATGGGGACGACTTTGGCGCGAGTACAAGGAGGGCAAGCGCCAGCCCGAACACCAATCGGTTGCATAGCTGCGGCCGTCACTACCCCGTCATATTTGCAGCACATTCCTAAATAAGAACCTTGCGGCCGTCGGCCGGTTACCATATCTTGTCGCTACCAAATTGCAATATGGGATCGACGTGCGACAAGGCATTCTGGCTTTTTTCGTTCTACTGATTCTGACCACAGCCGCCTATGGTCAGCCCCCACCCCCACCGTATGCGGTTGGCTTTGAACCGACATTTGATGCCTTCCAGATTATCTGGTACTACCGCAATGTCAATATTGTCGATTACGTCAATGACCTTGGTGTTCCGTGGTTACACTATGTGGTCAATCCGCCGGGATCAGTCGGCCGGATTCTGGTGGAGTTTGACAGCCTCAAGTCCTTTGTTACTGTGGATCAGATATCGCTCTACCTCTGGGGCAGCGACCCCTTTTACGATAATGGCGATTTCGGATCACCATTTGTGTTGACCATTTTCGACCACGTTCCCGTAACGACGCATGATGCTGCCATCTGGGGTCCGCAAGTTGTCTTTGCCGAGGACGTACCGCTTCCCGGGGGGTGGTTCGGATTTCCCGTGCATCGTGGGCTGGTTACAAATGGTCGCCTTTTCGTGGAGTTCCGCTGGCAGACGGACACGTCGATGGCTCCGCTACCGGCTCTGGACAGGCGACCCGGCGATAGTCACACCTATTACCTAAAACGTTGCTCGGGGGAGCAGTTGATCTGGACCCAAGAGCTAAGGGGCAATCTGCTACTGCAACTGCGATGCAATGTCTCTGACACGGTACAGGGTTTTGAACACCCGATCAATCTGCCGGATTCCTTTGCCGTTTTTCTCGGCGCCGACTCCGGCACGAGCGTCACCACGGCCAACGCGTATCTGACTGTGGCGGACTCGCTGCATTGCGCTTTGCCGAGAACGCAGACGCAGGGAATGTACGTGGCGCTGGGAACGTGGGACTCAGGCA
Organism: uncultured bacterium; assembly: GCA_903903945.1. Taxonomy (GTDB): domain Bacteria; phylum Zixibacteria; class MSB-5A5; order CAIYYT01; family CAIYYT01; genus CAIYYT01. Next base: position 2,034 of record CAIVAP010000113.1, read on the forward strand.
TACTCAGCAGGCGCTCGACGCCAATCTACCTTGATCCCTCAGCGCCTCTTGCTTGCCCGTTGGGAATTGAGCCCGAGTCGCTTACGGTTGCCGTAAGCCGGGGCGACACGAGTTCGACCAAAATGGTTGTGGCAAACACTGCTGGTCGAGCGATTCGTTATGCGATTCTCCCGCTGTCTCAGCATGTACCAGCGTGGCTGTTTTGGGACAGCGCCCAGGCGCTGATTTTGCCCAACGAGTCAGATACCCTGGTGCTGCGAATCAGCAGCACAGGACTGGAAGTCGGAGCGCACTACGACACTCTGACCGTCCATTGCGAGAGTGACAGCTTTTCCTTTAGAAACCGGATCGTGCCGATGACCTTGAGAGTTGATCAAGCTACTGACGTGGACAATGACCTGTTGCCGGTCACGTCAGATCTCGTCCCAGAACAGAATTTTCCTAATCCGTTCAACAATAGCACGGTCATTCGCTCGTCGTCACCCTTGCCAATCACCGTCTACAATATCATTGGCCGAACAGTCGCGACGCTTGTTGTCACCGATAGATTTGCTTCAAAAGACTATCGCTTCGGTTGGAATAGCGAGGATCAACGCGGAGTGCCGGTTGCCAGCGGCATCTACTTTTATCGTCAGCAGGGGAATACCACAGTCCGCAGGATGGTTGTCCTGAAATAACCGCCACCTCTCCATTCTCTGTTTCAGTTTGTAACAGTCCGCTGCCGGACTGCGATTTCTCGTAAACACTTAATCGTTTGTTGCCGATCACATTAGATATGGAGACAAGTACCCGGCCGAAGCCGACATCCGACCAGTTGCTGGTGTTCTTGCGAGAAGTTAGCGCGGCGGTCAGAAAGCTGGGAATATATCCCTCCGGTCATCCGGCTTCCGTAAAGGCTGCGGAAAAGCCATTCGCGATGCTGGAGGAGTTGCTGCAGAACGGAGAGCCGTTGATCTTTGCCGTTGCCGATGGCAAGTTGCTCGGAAACGGCGTGCCACTCGAAGATCGTGCACTACAAGATGGATTGGGAAAAATCCTCTATGAGTCAGGTCTGTCGAGCATCAGCTTTGATCCGGGACTTGCATTTCCGGCATTCGAGAAATTCCTCGCACATCTCAATCTCAAGAAAGAACAGCGTGATTTGCAGGCATTTGTCCAAAGCGAGAATATCAAAGCTATCTCGATCGGCAAGGTGCAGTACCAGTTGGTTGGTGAAGATGAACGCGTAGTCTCCGCCGGCATGGCGGAAACCCTCGGCGATGGAGCCGGCGAGATGCAGTCCACTATCGCCGAAACGCTGCGAAAGCATCCTACGTTGTTGTTACAGCTATTGGCAAAGGGGCAGGGGAGAGACCAATCAAGAAGCGGCTGGACCGGTGGTTCGCGCAGAGGTGTCAGTAATAGCGACAATGGCGCCCCGACGGACAGTAGCAGCGCCACTGCGCCCATCAGTGTTCACAGCGGTGCGGACGTCGTGCCAATGCTTGGCAAAGAACTGGCGTCTTTCTCAAACGAGGAATTGCTCAGCCTATTGTTAGCGGCTCTGCGCGAGAACTTGGGAAACTACAAACTGGCGAATCGCTTCGAAATCAGCCAAACGCTGTTTGCGCTGAAGAACATGTTAGCAGAACGCGAGGCGATGGATATGCTGCCGCAGTTGCAAAAATCATTGGTCGATCTTGATATGGTCGATCCCAAGTATCTCGAGTTGATCTTCGCCTCTGATTCCTCGCCTCGAAAGGTGGCTCATGCCGAGATTCAACGCTTCAAGAATGATTTTGCGGGTGGCTCGATTTCTCCCGACCATGTGGAGGAACTGCTGGGATGGTTGATGACCATCAACACGGATCAGTACACCGAAGATATCGTCAAGACGCTCTACTCCGAAATGGAAACGCGGGACCACAACGTCACAGAGGGGCAGCGGCTGACTATGCAACGGCTGGCCTCACTAAGCGCCGAAGAACCGGATACCATAGTAGCTCAGACACAGTTGACGCAGATCCGAGAACTCCTGTCTGATCCCTCCCTGAGCAGTGCTGCGTTTGCCGTTCTATCTGATCAACTGGAAGCGTATTATCTGAAATTCCTGGAGCGAGAACGTTACGCTGAAGCTAATCAACTGCTGGAGTTGATCTGCCAGAAATTCGACGCTGAAATGATCTATGCGGAAGGTGTCGCCGAATACGCCTCGAAAGCTCACCAACGGTTGACCTCTCCGAAGATTGCGGAAGCACTGATCACAAAACTCAGAAACAACTTCGAGGGGCAGTCCAGGGCCATGACGCCGCTATTGGAGAACTTCAATGGTATTGAGCCGATCTTGGTATTCGCTTCCTATATCGCCCACGAACACCGAGGCATCAGGATGATGCTGCTGCGTCTGCTTTCGGGATTTGGCGTCCGCGCGATCGCGGCTTTTCGCTTACTTTTGTCGGATCGCACCTTAACGGCGCGACCAGCGGGACACACCGATCTACCTCAAGAGTCGTGGTTCAAAGTCCGCAACATTATTGTCGTCCTGAGCAATATCAAGCATCCCGACTCGGTGGCGCTCGTCAAACAGTTCGCCGACGACCGCGATACGCGCGTCGTATTCGAAGCTGTGAACGCCCTTGAACGATTGGGAGGCGACGAAGCCGCATATATCTGCGCGCGTCTGCTTTCGCATCCTAACCGGGAAGTGCAGTTCAAGGCGCTCCATAATCTGGTGGCAAATGGTTCGCCGCTGCATTATTCCGCCGTAGAAGAGTATTTTGTCCGCAGCGTCGCAGAACGAGCTAACTCGATGCCGGCGCTCATTAAGCTTGACAGACAGCGCGCCCTGAGTTTTCTTGCAGCCGTCCTGCTGGGTGAGGCGGAGACCTACAACAAATATCACGGTAAACCGGACGAGGAGTTGAACGAGACGGTTGTGAGTACGTTTATACAATTGAGGTCGGCGATATTTGACGACGTCTTGCGCAAGTATGTCAGGGCGCACACGCGGTCGTTGTTCGGTCATCTTCGCAAACCACACTCGGTGAAAATTGCCGAAAGGTATCTCAAGACGACCTCAAGCGGAATATGAGACTTAAACGCGCTTGGATCGTTTTGTTGCTATTGATCCTGTATGCCACGGGTTCGGCACAGTTTTACTTCGGCAAAAACAAAATCCAGTATTCGGCCTTCGATTGGAAGGTCCTCTCGACGAAGCATTTTCGCGTCTATTTCTATGACCGGGAAAAACAGATAGCTGAAATCGCCGCGGCTGCGGCTGAAGGCTCGTACGACTTCCTCTCGGACAAGTTCAATCACGATATTTCGCAAAAAATACCGTTGATCATTTACAGCGCGCCGACATTCTTCGCGCAGACGAATGTGACGCCGTCGCTGCTACCGGAGAATGTCGCCGGCTTCACCGAATTCTATAAGGGTCGCATGGTGGTTCCGTTCAACGGCTCGGTCGGCGATTTCCGGCGCGTTGTACGACATGAATTAGTGCACTCGTTCATGTACGACAAGATACTCGCGAACATATCCGAGCATCGAAAGATGAACTACTACGGACCGCCACTCTGGTTTACGGAGGGATTAGCCGAGCTCTGGTCGAGCGAATGGGGCGCTGAAGCGGAGATGATCCTGGCTGACATGGTGCTATCGGGAAACATAAAGGAAATCGACGAACTGGAAGACCTCTCAGGCACCTTCTTTATGTACAAGTACGGCGAGTCGTTTTGCCGCTTCCTAGTCGAACACTACGGCGAAGACAAGATTGAGATGCTATTCGAAAATTGGTGGAAAGCCAAGGGTTTCGCCTCTCTTTTCAAGATGACTGTCGGCAAGAGTCTCGATGACGTCAGCAAGGAATGGGTTTACGATCTCAAGAAACGGGTGTTCCCCAAATTGGAGAAGTCGGATCTGCCGACGCGTGTGACCAAGCCGCTCGGTGAGAAGGAATTTGCCGTTAAACCGGTGGCGCTTCCCATCACCTACCGCGGCGCCGACGATTGGATCGTTTACAAAGCTAACAAACTGGGTTATTCGGGCATCTATATGCGATCGCCATCCCTGAAGGAGGAAGTGACACTCGTCAAGGGCGAACGCTCGCCGGCGTTTGAATCACTGCATCTCTTGCAGACACGGATCGGCGCTTCCTCTGAAGGTCGTATTGTATTTGTCTCGAAGCGTTACGAACGGGATGTGCTCTACGTGTATGACGTTACCGGCGGCAAGATCTGCGCCACTTACGAGTTTCCGCTGCTTTATCAGCTTTCATCACCATCCTGGTCGCCTGATGGCAACACGATCGTATTCTCGGGAGCCACCGGTGACGGCATCTATGACATCTACGCGTATTCGCTGATTGACTCAGCACTGCGCCGTCTTACGAATGACATCTATCTTGACGCCGAGCCGGTCATCGCCTCTGACGGAAGCATTGTATTTTCATCGGACCGCGGCAGCTTTGGCTATGAAGGCTATCTGAACTTGTTTCGATTGGCGCTGCCTGACAGCACAATCACGCCGCTTACTTATGGTCGCTTCAACGATCGCTCGCCCCAGTATGTCGGCGCGAATCTATTATTCAGTTCTGATCGATCCGGAGCATCCAATGTCTATCTTATTGACGTCAACGGCCGCACCTTTCGGCTGACCGATTTCGCCACCGGTGCTTTTGATCCGGTGGTCAGCCGCGACAAACTCGTGTTCAGCGCCTATGAGGATTTCGGGTTCGGGATTTTCATGCAGCCATTTGACAGCGCGACATTCCAACCGATCGCTGCCACGCCACCGACGTTCTCCGCTTGGAATCCGGAGCATCTGTCGGGGAAACTCGAAGAGGGCGTTATCGCTTACAAAAATGAATTCTCCATTGACATTGCTCAGTCGGCGATTGCCTATGACGCCGTATATGGCTCGATGGGCGGTTTTCAAACCGATTTTTCAGATATGCTCGGCAACCA
>CAIVAP010000114.1 GCA_903903945.1 uncultured bacterium
ATATCGGAGTCACTTTGGCGGACGGCACAGCCGCAACTTGGATTTGATATTTGCGAGTGCCGCTCCATTCAACCGAATTGACAATCCTCCAGGCAAAAAGCTCTCCCTGCAAACCAAATGGAAAAACCTTGCCGGCTTCCCAAAGCACGACTTGCTTCAGTTCATTCTTGGGAACGACCGGGACGAAAAATGACCGTAGCATCGCGTCCGGCAGGGACAGAAACAAGTTGACGTCGCCATGCTGTAGATCAGACTTGGCGAATATCTCGTTCACATAGCTCGCTTGAACATTGAAATCATTGAGATGCGAGTCGGTGAATGCGCCGGCGAGACTTCTGTGGCCTTTGAGGGGTTTCTTGTCGACAAGACCCCAAAGCAGGTAGTCAACACCCAACTCGAGATACAGCCTGCCGGAACGAATCTTCTCCGTCGTCGGCGGTGTCACTGGCGTGGACGCTAGTTCCTCATCTACCGGATGTTGTGAAATTTGGAGTGTCTCTGCGGCTGCAGTCATGGTTCTCCCTATGGTGTCGTAAAAGTTATCGTCGATCCGTCGGAAAACTCGATCGTCATTGGCGTCGCTGACATATTCACTAGTGAACTGCTTCCTGACGGCGTGCTGCGAAATTCGTTGATCTGTATTTGGACGACTCCACCGTAAGCACCAATCGGTTGTCCCGCCGAGAAGGTGACTGTTTGGCCACTGGCGGCACGAGCAGTATTGTTGTTGAATACAGTCGTTGAAGCCCAAATAACTCGTCGGTAATAGGCGACCTTGCTGTGAGTCACTTTGATACTCGTTATGTACTTGGAGGAGGTCGTTGAATTCTCTATTGAAAACCGAAGATTGCTGTTATTCGTTCCACTGATTACGACACTACCCGGAACCAGTTGCATGCTTGTCGCACCACCACTTCCGCCCGTGCTGGTTGCTGCCCAGAGCGCTCCCGGAAAGCGCAGTGTCGCCTGAACGGTTGATCTCGGTAGCACGGAAACAACCGTCTGCACTGTGTCACTGGTGGCCTGATAGATAGCCCTAATCCGTCTATTGCCGACGGGTACACAGTTGGAGAAAGTGACGGTGCCAGATTTGTTCGGATTCGCGATGCTGTCCTTAGTAGCGCCCGTACCATTTGGATAGCTCAAGATCACGCGAACCTTGCTGGCGGAGTCACCCGGAGGGTTTCCGGCCGCATCGGTGAGTTGGCAACTCAATGTGTTCTGGGTAAGATCAGTTACGGATGAAGTCAGTACACGAGTCAATGTATCTGGCGTACCGCCGATTGACTTGATCGTAGTAGAACCGGAATACACGTAGGTTTGTCCCCAGGCATCACGCTTGAAGTCATCCGCAAAACCGCTGTAGTCTGACTTGATATACGGCCCTTTCCATGTAGCGTAGCCGGGATTTTGAACCAGCGCGTCAAGAGTCGGAGGCATAGCGCCGACGTCACCGACGTATCCAAAATCCGAACGGACTCCATTGGAAAAGAGTTCCGGATTACCGCCGATC
>CAIVAP010000115.1 GCA_903903945.1 uncultured bacterium
CCCAGACCGATGTAGCGCCTCCCACGTTTGTCTTCTTTGTCAATTATCCGGAGCACCTTGACAAATCCTACTTGCGCTACCTTGAAAACCGCTTGCGTGAACGCTTCGGTTTTGTCGGCAATGCGCTCCGTCTCAAATTCAATCAAAGAGTTCGCTCGAAGGAATAGCATTCAGTCTTGGTGGAAGGTTGCCGGGAAGTAATCTCTTGTCCAAAACTGCAACCCTTCGGCCTCCGTATATGTAAACAATGTTGTTGTTGACGCCTGACGGCGCGAACGGCTATCATTGTCACCTTTGCGATTAGGGAAGGACTGTTCCGATGAAGAATTCAATTCTGATTCTGCTACTGGTTCTCGGCTTGGCTTCCAACTCGCAGGCCGTGTTTCTTGGACAAATGCGTTCTGCGGAAACCTCCGGAATGGGAAGCCTGAACTTGATGGGGAATATCGGCATCTTTGAGGATGCCCGCCTGGTTACCGGCACTGTTCGCTATGGCATTGCCACACCTGTTGATGTTACAGGTAGTTTTGCGATCATGGATCATGATGCTTCCGACAACGTAGCCATAATGCTCGGCGGCGACCTGCAATGGCGCCTGACGCATGCCGACTTGGGTGCTCCGCTGGATATAGCGGTCGGAGCGATGGTGGAGTACTATTCGCTCAATGTGAGCAGTCGAAATAATGTCTCCAATGTTGGCCTCGGATTTAATCTGGTCGGCAGCCGACCGGTAAAGTTGGATAACGGCTTCAATTTCACACCGTATGGACGGCTGAATTTGCGCATCGATCGTAACCAGACGAAACTGACTAGCGAAACCGTCCCCAGTAGCATCATCAGAAGACACGAATCCAAGTTTAACATTGGCATCAATCTCGGATCTGTCTTTCCTCTCTCCGGCAAAGTGAATCTGGTAGGTGAACTCCAGATCGATGATCAAATGGGCTTTATCGCCGGCGTCAATTTCTTCATGTGGTAATGATGAAAGGGAAACTGTTGAAAAACCTCGGAATTGTCATTGCGAGGAGTCAGGGTGGGTGGGAGAGGGGAGGGGCAAGGACGACGAAGCAATCTACGCGCCAACATCGGGAGAGTATATATCGAGATTGCTTCGTTGTGATCCCCACCCAGCACCACCTCTCCGCACTCCTCGCAATGACACCGTCTGGACTTCTTCAACAGTCCCAAAGGGAAGGGGTCAAACTAACGTGACTATTCTTGATGCGATCATTCTCGGTTTTGTGCAGGGGGCGTCGGAGTTTCTGCCGATTTCTTCCTCGGCTCATTTGGTGATCACGCAGGGCTTGCTGCACATCAACGAACCCAGCATTTTCTTGGAAGTTGCTCTGCATGTCGGCACACTCTTGTCGGTGCTAATCTATTTCCGTCGTGATGTCATCGAGTTGCTCAACGGCTTCTTCACTTATCTCTTGACCAGCAAGAAGACACAGAACGAGCGCGACTTCCGCTTGAGTATCTATATCCTCCTCGGTTCCATTCCCGCGGCTGTCGGAGGCATTCTGCTCAAGGACTGGTTCGAACAGCGATTTGATTCGGTTTCCTTCAGCGGCTACATGCTGCTGATTACCGCGGCCATCCTGCTGCTGACCTGGTTTGCTCGCAATCGCAAGCACCCGGTGAACGCTATCCGTGCTCTGATCATCGGCGTTGCGCAGTTCTGCGCCATTCTTCCCGGCATCTCGCGTTCCGGTTCAACCATCGCCGCCGGATTGTTCCTCGGCATCACACCGCGCGAAGCCGCGCGATTCTCGTTTCTGCTTTCGTTACCTGCAGTTTTCGGCGCCGCCTTGCTTAAGGCCACAGAACTCAGACACGCTGTCTTCGCCTCGGATGATCTGATCCACTTCGCGCTTGGCGCATGCGTGTCGTTTGTCGTGGGTATAGCCGCGATCCATTATCTGCTGAAAATCGTCAGCAGCCGACACTTCTACCTCTTCGGATTCTATTGTCTTCTGGCGGGTCTCTTCACTATACTCTATTTCTGATGATGAACAGAATTCTGGTGATTCGCTTCAGCTCGGTCGGCGATATCGTCCTCACCGAGCCGATTGTGCGCACTCTCAAAACGTTCTATCCGGATGCCGAAATCTCCTATCTGACCAAGGCGAGATTTTTGCCGCTGCTCGATATGTTCGCGCACCTTGACCACAGGTATAGTTGGGTGGAAGATCGCGATAGCGCCGGTCTGCTCGATACACTTCGCCAACGACAATTCGATCTGGTCGTCGACCTGCATGCGGGTATTCGCAGTGCGCGCATACGCGGTGCGCTCGGCGTGAAGACGGTCAGGGCAAAGAAGGAATGGTTCAAGCGTATCGCTTCAGTCAAACTGAACGCTGTCGCCGGCAAGCCGTCGCATGCCTTGGAACGATATCTCGCGGCTTTGAAAGAACTGGGTATTGCCGGCAAACCGGAGCGTCCGTTGTTGCAAGTGCCGGAAGGGGCGCGCGCATGGTGGCAGAACAGGCGCACCGGATCGGCAATGGTAGGCGGCTACTACATGATCGCCGCCGGAGCCGCGCACGCTACCAAACGAACGCCCGAATCTCTTTGGGTTGCCCTTGACCGCTCGATACGCAATCGCTTCGGAATCGCTCCAATCCTGATCGGCTCCCCCACTGAACACGATTATCTCACGCGCTTGTCCGAACGTTTTGATGAACCACCAACAGGCATCGTTACCGAAGATGACATCGGCCGTGCCGCCGCCGCAATCGGGTCGGCGAATTTCGTTGTCTCCAACGATTCCGGGCTCGCGCACTTGGCCTCGGCGGTCGACACGCCGGTCGTGGCCTTGTTCGGTCCCACCCATCCGATTCTCGGCTTTGCACCTCTGGGCGATCATTCCGACTTCTACACGGTTGATGAGTATTGCTCTCCCTGCAGCCTGCATGGCGACCGCCGCTGTCATCGCAGCGAGCGTTTCTGCTTCACGAAAATGCAGGTCGATACCATCATAGCTAAACTCAAAACACTCATCAGCCGCTGACTCCCCGCGACTTCTTGACTTCACTATCCGAGTGCGCTATTATTGCGTTATGCAACATCGCGCGCTATTTCTCGACCGTGACGGTACCATCAATGTCGAAAAGGAATTCATTTCGAACCCGGATGAAGTCGAGTTGATCCCGGGCGCCGCCGAAGGATTGCTTTTGGCGGCAGCACACGGCTTCAAACTATTTGTGATCAGTAATCAATCCGGGGTTGCGCGTGGCCTCATGACCGAGGATGACGTTGTGCGTGTCAATCAACGCCTGATCGATTTGCTCGGCAGCGAGGGTGCAAAACTTGATGCCGTCGAGTTCTGTGGTCACCATCCTTCGGTTACCGGTCGGTGCGAATGCCGCAAGCCGCGCCGGGGCATGGTCGACCGCATCCTCAAGCGATTCGACATCGATCTGGCACGTTCGTTTGTTATCGGTGATCGCGTGTTCGACGTCGAGCTTGCATACAACATCGGCGCGAAAGCGATCATGGTGATGACCGGTTATGGTGTATTAGAAGTAAACGCGCTCAACCCCGATCGCAAACCCGATTATGTCGCCCGCGATCTGCAAAGCGCCGTGCAATGGATTCTCGAACATGAATGAACTGCATGAAGCCCGCTATTGGCGGCATCTCGATTCCGGCAAAGTGGAGTGCCTGCTCTGCCCGGTGGGCTGCAAGCTTGCCGACCGGCAGATTGGTATTTGCTTCGGACGGCAGCATGTCGATGGCAAGCTTTATGCCATCAATTATGGCGAAGTCGTCTCGATGGCGCTTGACCCGATTGAGAAAAAGCCGCTGTATCACTTCTATCCCGGTTCGCAAATTCTTTCTGTTGGCCCCAATGGCTGCAACCTGCGCTGCGAAAACTGTCAGAACTGGCAGATTTCGCAGGAGCATCAGCCAACCCGCACGGTGTCACCGGAACAACTCGTCCGCGCCGCTCAGGATGCCGACTCCATCGGTATCGCCTATACCTATTCCGAGCCTCTTATCTGGTTTGAATACATCTTCGATGCCGCCGTCATTTCGCGCGAACTCGGGCTGAAGACTGTATTAGTTACCAACGGCTACATCAATGAAGAGCCATTTCGGGAATTGGCGCCGTTAATCGATGCCATAAACATCGATGTCAAATCGCTGAACCCCCGGTTCTATCGCGATGTCTGCAAGGGATCACTCGCGGATGTACTTCGCACGGTCGAAATCGCGGCCGCCTCCGGCATTCTTGTTGAAGTCACCAATCTAATGATCACCGGCCTAAATGACGGCGACGCCGACTTGCACGCGCTGGTCGACTGGCTCGCGCAACTCGACCGTAAAATCCCATTGCATTTCTCGCGATATTTCCCGCAACACAAAATGGACCCCCCCATGACTCTAAGTGCGCGGCTTCAGACCGCCTACGACATCGCCCACGGGCAGCTTGACTATGTCTACGTCGGCAACATCGACTTGCCGGGCACAAATGACACGATCTGCCCCCAGTGCGGCAATGTCCTAATTACGCGCATTGGTTATCAGACGCACATCGTCGGCATTGCCAACGGGCATTGCGCGCGATGTCAGAGGAAGGTGGACATTCGCTTATGAGCCCGAACATCATCAACATCAACGACTGTCCGCAGTTCGTCACCAAGGATCATTCGAAAATTAGAGAGATTATGGCGCCGCGCAATTCGGTCATTGCACGACAATCATTGGCCGAGGCCGTCGTGCCGGTCGGTAGTGCTACTGACGAACACTATCACAAGGATTCCGAAGAAATCTACTTCATCCTGTCAGGCGTAGGCGAGATTCAGGTCAACGGTGAATCCGCGCCTGTCAGGGTGGGGGATGCCATCGCCTTGCCCCCCGGAACAGTCCACAAAATCTGGAACCGTGGTGACAGCGATCTCGTCTTCCTCTGCGTTTGTGTCCCTCCTTACGAGCACGACGATACTGTCATTACCGAGAAATAGTGAGTTCAAACTGGCGGGAGTGCGGGAGCTACTTCTTGCGCGCCATCACCGGAGCACAACACTCAAAGCCACTGAAAAAGCCGAGCGCCTTGTCTTTGAGAATCTCTTCATTGAGGGCGTAAATCACCTGTTGGCCACGACGCTTGGCGATAACCAGACCGGCCTGCCGTAAGACCATTAGGTGACGGGAGATAGTCGGTTGTGACACACTGAAGAAATCAACAATCTCGTTCACCGCACGCGGACGGGTATTGAGCATCTGCATGATCTTAACCCGCGTTTCATCGGCCAGTGCCTTGAAAATCTCCGCATAAGCCGCGGCATCCGGTTTGTCCATCAATTTCCCTTCAGTAATGGTCAGTCAACTATTCATAATCGTCGCGCCGCCCCTTGAAGTCAAGTAAAACAACAGCCGACTCCCAGCGACCAGAAACCGGTTGACTTATTCGTACGTCGCGGTTACCATATTCTCGTTGGCACAGGCGAATGCCCGCGCCAATTACGTAGCCCCGTCTGTTGTCAGCGTAGTCGTGGGCTACCGGAATGAACCCAGAGGTTAAAGATAATCTATGCCTACGAACACCAAGCCACAGATTCACCAAACCGCGCTCTCCGGGCGCGCCGACGAAATGCAGGCCTCACCAATTCGGCGTCTGGTACCGCTTGCCGATGCTGCCAAGAAACGGGGCATCAAAGTCTATCATCTCAACATCGGACAGCCCGATATTGCCACGCCCCCCGAAATCATGGCTGCCGTCCACAATTTCGAAGAGAAAGTTTTGGCCTACGGTCCCTCGCAAGGTCTGTTGGCATTGCGTGAGGAGATCAAAAAGTACTTCGCGCATCACGGTATCACAATCACCCCCGATGAAGTCATTGTCACTACTGGGGGTTCCGAGGCGATTATGTTTGCGCTGATGGCTATCGGCGATGCCGGCGATGAGATACTGATCCCCGAGCCGTTCTATACCAATTACAACGGTTTCGCCACTATGTCGGCGATGAAGCTCGTGCCGGTTCCGACACACGTCGAGGATGGCTTCGGCATCCCTGCGCGCGCGGAATTCGAAAAGAGAATTACGCCGAGAACCCGGGCAATCATGTACTGCTCGCCAAACAATCCGACCGGCGCTATCTTGAGTCATAAAGACATCGAAATGATCGTGCAAATCGCCATCGAGAGGAATCTCTGGATCATGGCGGACGAAGTCTATCGCGAGTTTACCTACGACGGTGGCCATCATACCAGCATTCTCAGTTACCCGGAAGTAGCTGACCGGGCCATCATGCTCGATTCAATCTCCAAGCGTTTCTCTGCTTGCGGCGCGCGAATCGGCTGTATGGTCAGCAAAAACAAGAAAATTATGGACGCCGCTCTGAAATTCGGGCAGGCGCGTCTTTGTCCGCCGACTATTGAACAGATGGGCGCCATTGCCGGTTATCAGACCATCGAAAAATTCCTCGATTCAATGATTTCCGAGTACCAGTACCGTCGCGACATTGTCTGCGAGGAGTTGGCGCATATCCCCGGCGCGGTCTTCACGAAACCGGCAGGCGCATTCTATATCATGCCTAAACTGCCGATTGACGATGCCGACAAATTCGCCCAATGGTTGTTGACGAATTATTCGCACGAAGGCGCCACGGTTATGGTCGCACCCGGCGACGGTTTCTATGCTTCTCCCGACAAGGGCAAGCAGGAGGTCCGTATCGCTTATGTCTTGAAAGAAGCCGACCTTCGCCAGGCGATGAAGACTTTGGTCAAAGCGGTAGAGACATACAACAAACTGTAGGGGCACACGGCGTGTGCCCTTCCCGATGCGCCGTCAGGAATCCTGAGGCTGTCCCATAAGCGTGGTTTTGGTGGACGGACTGAAGATATTTTGTAGGGGCGACCCTTGCGGTCGCCCGTTGACCATTCATTCCACCAATGTTCATGCGGGTCGCCGCAAGGGCGACCCCTACATATTGTACGCCGCACTTGGCTTGTATGCCCAAAGCGTAACTTATGGGACAACCTCTCCTTTCCTGACGGCGTCTGTACGTCATCTGCCGCAGATAGTGATGGATCATACAGGCGCACGCCGTGCGCCGCTACTGCCTCTTGCCGATCGGCATGATATACAGCGCCCGCTCGTCCTTTGGGGACTTCAGCACTGCCTGTACCTTGTCCTCGTAGAACGCGCCCATGACCACCGCACCCAGATTCAACGCCGTCGCTTGCAGGAAGACATTCTCCGCCGAATGACCGACCTCTATCGGGACATAGAGCTTTGCCCGCTCTTGGTACTTCTTGGCGCAGCGCTCATAGACAGCAGTCCATACGATATCAACCGCCGCTTGTGTAATCGCTCCCTGTCCGAGCGCCGCACCAGCCAGTTCCTTACGCGCATCGCCGAGCGACACTGTCTCCAGTTCGTGTGTCTTGCACCTGTACTTGTAGATACCCGGCGAAATCCCTGTAACATTGCCCACTACCGCGTAGACCTCCAGTGGATAGAGCGCACCTGCCGATGGCGATGTGCGCAATCCGCGCGCGGTATCGGTAATGCCTTGAGCCGCCCAGAGCAATTGCGACAGCTCAGATAGCGACAGCGACGAGTCCTGGTATTGCCTCGCCGACCGACGTTTCGAGATCGCCTCCTCAACCGATGTGCTGCCGGTTAGTCGTGGCGGCGGCAGCTTAATAGTTGCTGTCTGGGTTATCTTGTCCTGTCCGTTGGCCGATGATAACACGGCTGATACTCCCACAAATACTGCCATCAGAATGACGATGCCTGCTGGAAGAGCATGACCTCGAACCATGTATGACCTCACTTCCTGCTATACTTGCCCATCAGTTCGGTCTGGCCAAGAATATGCCCCTTCATCGCCTCAAGTAAATCCTTCTTGGTCACTTTGTCTTTCAGAGCGAGCATTGAGTCAAGGGCGTAAAGCTTGAAGAAATACCTGTGTGTTCCACCCGGAGGGCAGGGGCCGCCATAGCCGTATTTCCTGAAATCATTAGTGCCGTGCCGAGCGCCGTTCGGCAACACGGCATCATTAGCAATCTTTTCTCTGAGTTCACGCGTCTCGCTCGGAATGTTGAACATCACCCAATGCACCCAATCCCCCACTGGCGCATCGGGATCATCGCAGATCAGCGCGAAGCTCTTCGTACTCTCCGGAACGTTCGTCCATGCCAACTGCGGCGAGATATCTACTCCGTCGCAGGTGTACTCCTTCGGGATCATTCCTTCATGCTTGAAGGCCGTACTCGTAATCGTGAACGTCATTTTCTCCTTCCCCTTTCCTGCTGCCACTTTTTCCGCTTCTTTTGTTTGACAGCTTACCGAAACACCGGCGACTACCATGATTATCATCACCAGACAAAGTGCTCTGAAAAAACCCTTCATGCAGACCTCCCATTGTCTGTTCAAGTTCTCACTTATTCAGGGCATATCCCTAAACCTGAAATCCGTCGGCTTAAGCTCACGGAGAATTTCCTCGGCGATTTCTTCAATGGCGCGCTTGGTGACGTCGATGCTCTTCCAATTCTCGTCTGCATACAGCTTACGAACAAACCGCAACTCATTGCGAATTTCTCTCACATCATGATACTCATGCAACTCACCTTTGCCGTGATCGTCGGGGAACAGCAGTTGCGCCCGCTCTTCGCGTGCCCTTGCAAGCTCATCGGGCTGCATCAACATACCGAAGATGATTTTGCTGTCTACCACCGACAATCTGCGCAGAAGCTGCTCTTTCATCCGTTCGTTCGGCACGATCGGAATGTTGACCACCTTCATGCCGAAATTGCACGCGATATACATACTGATCGGCGTCTTGCAGCTTCGCGACAGCCCGACCAGTACCAACTCCGCCTCCTCGGTACGATAGCCGCGGCCATCGTCATGTTCAACCGTGTAACCGATGGCATCGATTCTGCGGTAATAGCGGTCATCAATAATCTGTAACAATCCCGGTTTATATTCGGGATGCACACCGAGGAATTTCGACATCGTGTTCAGCATCGGCTCCAGAACGTTGAGATGCAGGATACCGGCTTCTTCCAGAAGGTTGTGGAAGTAGTTGCGCAGATCGTCGGAAATAATCGAAAAGATCACCAGATAGCGATCGTCAATTCGTTTCAGGACGCTGTCAACCCGTTCCTTGGTCCGCACTTGTTGAAACGTATCGACTACCGAGAATAATACGTGGTCGGAATACTGCGCCAAGACCGCATCCATTAGGCGGCGCGCCGTCTTACCGGTGCCATCCGAAACGATTACAATTTTCTTGACTTCATCATCCATCCGCTGACCCACTTTCCGTCCCCCAAGCCAAACTAAGATACCGGTCAAAGTTAGGCAACTGCGTTCGCTTTAACAAGTTATATCTTGCCGCGGCGGTCTTGGATGAGCTACCGACTTGTTTGAAAGTATATCTCCCTCGCCGGCCAGGGCGGTACGTCGATGACTTCAAACCGCCAAATTGCCGCAGATCAGCTCCCAATTTCGCTTGACTTCTGCCGTATATCTGATAGATTTTCTACTGGTCTTCGGGGCGAGGCGAAATTCCTCGATCGGCGGTGACAGCCCGCGAGTCCCCTTGGTGGACAGAATCGGTGAGACTCCGATGCCGACGGTAAAGTCCGGATGGAAGAAGACGAAGACCGCGTTGTCTGCAGCGTGGTATGCTTATATGATCATGCATCACGCATACGCGGTCTCCCCGCCGGTTTGGGCGGGAAGGTAAGTCCCGTGACGATCGCCCCGGAGGAGACTTCGGGCTTTTTTATGGTTGTGAGTGACTGCATGCTTCGGGCGATTGAACTGGCGGAGACTGCCAGAGGACAAACAGGAACCAACCCTCTGGTTGGCGCGGTGATTGTCAAAAACGGACAGATCATCGGTGAAGGCTATCATCACTTCTACGGCGGCGATCACGCCGAAGTCGACGCACTTAAGAATACTCGCGAATCCGCTGCCGGTGCTGAGATGTTCGTCTCGCTCGAACCCTGCTGCCATCATGGCAAGACCCCACCATGCACCGACGCTATCATTGCGGCGCGAATCAGCAAAATCCACTGCGCTATGGTCGATCCCAATCCCAGAGTCGGCGGCAACGGCATTCGCATTCTCAGAGATGCGGGCATCGAAGTCACCGTCGGCGCTCATGAACGAGAAGCTTCCCAACTGAATCAGGCATACATCAAGTATATTACTACCGGTTTGCCATTTGTAACGCTCAAAGTCGCGCAGACCCTTGATGGCAAGATCGCCGACATCGATGGCAACTCGAAATGGATTACTTCGGAGGAATCACGTCGTCGCGTGCATCAGTTGCGCTCGCTGGCGGATGCGGTTCTAATCGGTGGCAACACGGCACGGCTCGATAATCCCCGATTGACATCCCATGGTGTTGGCGGTAAAGATCCCATTCGACTTGTGCTCAGTCAACGAAACCACCTCAGCAACAATCTGCGGCTGCTGACTGACAACGTCGACGGCAAGACGATACTGGTCACCGGCCGGTCGCCTGCGCAGAGTGAACCTGTCGGGGACGTGCCATCCGGCTGCGAAGTCTGGCGCCTGCCTGTGGATGACCACGGCAATGTTGACCTCGTCGAGTTGATGCGCTTTGCGGGCAAGCGTCGAATCATGAATCTGCTTGTTGAAGGCGGCGCTGAGGTGTTTTCTGCTTTTATCCGCCGGAATCTCGTAGACAAATATCTGATCGTCATTGCGCCGAAGCTGCTCGGCAACGGCAAGGCCTGGTTTTCCGATGACAGCCGTCCGATTGACGAAGCGCTTGCTCTTCGCATCGACCGGACCTATACCTTTCGCGGCGATCTCTGGATTGAGGCGTATCCGAGGTAAATATGTTTACGGGAATCATTCAGGACATCGGCAGGATCAGGCGGCTTCAGCGCAAAGGTGACAACACCGAATTCACTGTCTATTCGGACAAACTTGCCCACGATATCAAGATCGGTGATTCAGTTGCCATTTCCGGCGTCTGCCTCACAGCAAGCGCCGTTGATTCGAGGGCGCATCAGTTTATCGTCACCGCCGTCTCCGAGACGTTGCAGCGCGCGACGCTCGGCGATCTGACCGGTGGTGACCGGATCAATCTGGAACTCGCGCTGCAACCGACCGGTCGACTTGGCGGTCACTTTGTGCAGGGGCATGTCGATACCGTAGGCCGCTGTTCCGCCGTGCAGCAACGCGCCGGAAGCTGGGAGATTCGTTTCGACTTTCCGCAGGAGTACGGGCGTTACGTCGTCGAAAAAGGATCAATCGCGATTGACGGAGTTAGTCTGACGGTCTATGATGTCAAACCGACGAAGTTCGCCGCCAGCATAATTCCGCATACATGGGAATCAACCACACTACGTCTGCTGAAGACGGGGATGCGCGTCAATCTCGAATTCGACTTGCTCGCCAAGTACATTGCCAAAATGACCGGCTTGCAGACAACCAACACGATCACTCTTGACAGACTGAGAGAATATGGATACTAACAATAGATACGAGGTGGAAGAAAGATGAGCGACCTCACTCTAAGACGGGGACGAGATCGAGTATTCGATGACGTCTCGGACGCGATCGCCGACGTCAAAGCAGGCAAGATAATTGTCGTCTGTGATGATGAAGATCGCGAAAACGAAGGGGATTTTATTTGCGCCGCGGAAAAAGTTACTCCTGAGGCGATCAACTTTATGGCGATGCACGGTCGCGGCCTAGTCTGTTTGTTATTGACAAGACCTACACTGGAGCGGTTACACCTGATGCCGATGACTCAGCACAACACCGCCAAACTCGGAACCCGCTTCACCGTCAGCGTTGATGCCGTGCACGGCACAACCACCGGCATTTCCGCGTTCGACCGCGCCGAGACCATTCGCCAGATTATGTCTGACGATTGCCATCCGGAGGACATGGCGCGCCCCGGACACGTGTTCCCGATTGAAGCGCTTCCCGGCGGAGTGCTGGCGCGCGCCGGCCACAGCGAAGCTTCCGTTGATCTGGCGCGCTTGGCCGGACTGAAACCGGCAGGTGTCCTTTGCGAAATCATGTCCGAGGACGGGACGATGGCCAAGGTCGACGAGTTGCGCAGAATCGCCGACCGCTTTGATCTCAAGATGATCACGGTTCAGGCCCTGATCGCTTATCGTCATCGGGTCGACAAGCTGGTTCAGAAGATGGTTGAAGTTGATTTCCCGACCAAGCACGGCCATTTCCGCCTGCATCTCTACAAATCGGAAATTGACGAGCATCATCACGTGGCGCTGGTCAGAGGTGATATTCGTGGTCAGGAGAATGTCCTCGTTCGCGTTCATTCGCAGTGTCTGACCGGCGACGTCTTCGGTTCCAGTCGTTGCGATTGTGGCGATCAACTGGGAGCGGCGATGGAGATGATCGACCGCGAAGGCACGGGTGTCTTGCTCTATATGCGTCAGGAGGGGAGAGGAATCGGATTGGCGAACAAAATCCTGGCGTACGGTCTGCAAGATCAAGGTCGCGATACCGTTGAAGCCAATAACGAGCTCGGTTTCAAAGACGACCTGCGCGACTATGGCATCGGCGCGCAAATTCTGGTCGATCTTGGCCTGTCGACGATTCGACTGATTACCAATAACCCCCGTAAAATCATTGGTCTGGATGGCTATGGCCTAACGGTTACCGAGCGTGTTGCCTCCGAGATACCACCGACACAGGAAAACGTCCGCTATCTCGAGACTAAGCGGGATAAACTAGGTCACTTATTTGATAAACTGAGGTGAGTATATGGGTAAAATTATTAAGGGCGAGTTGATCGCCCACGATCTGCGCTTTGCGCTTTGCGTTTCCCGGTTCAATTCGTTTCTGACTGAACGCCTGCTGGAGGGAGCCATCGACTGTCTGTCACGCCACGGAGCGAAAGATGATAGCTACGACACTTACTGGGTACCCGGCTCGTTTGAGTTGCCATACGTTGCTGCCAAGCTACTGGAAAAGTCGCGCTATGATGCTGTAATCTGTCTGGGCGCTGTAGTTCGTGGTGACACACCGCATTTCGATTTTATCGCCGCCGAAGTTACCAAGGGTATCGCTTCTCTGTCGCTCAAATCTGGCGTTCCGGTGATTTACGGTGTTATCACCGTCGATACGCTCGAGCAGGGCATCGAACGTGCCGGTACCAAGGCAGGGAACAAGGGTTGGGATGCGGCGCTTTCGGCTATCGAAATGTCCAACCTCTACAAGGCGCTGTAGCGCAGATGGGACAACGTAAGAGAGCCCGCGAACTAGTACTCAAGTGTCTCTATGCCCATGATTCGACCGGCGAGTCGGTCGATTCGATTTGTGAGGCACTGATCGGTACCGCCGAACTGGCGGAAGACTCGCAGCGTTTTGCCGAGCAACTCTTTCGCAAGGTCGCCGAGGGTGCTCAACAACTGGATGAAAAGATCGCCGCCTTTTCCCAGAACTGGGACATCGAACGCGTTGCGATGGTTGACCTCTGTATTTTGCGCATTGCGATCTGCGAGTTCACCAGTTTTCCCGACATTCCGGTGAAGGTGTCGATCAATGAAGCTGTGGAATTGGCGAAGAAGTATTCCACACAGCAATCGTCCCGATTTGTCAACGGTATTCTTGATGCCGTCTACAAGAGCCTGGAGCACGACTAGGACTACGAGTCTTGCGGAAAACTTGCGAGCGCGAGTCATGAGTGGGATGCTCCTGAGACCAAGTTAGGGAAGTCAAGGGCGCGGTAGCAGCATTTCCCACCGCCGATTTTTCCGTTTGCTATCAGGCGCCGGCGTTGTATATTCCGCGCCGAAATTGTTTCGTCCGCCCTGTTACACATAGGGTATACGGGTTAATGTAGTGTAGGCGGCTCTCCTTGAGGAGGTAGAATTGGCGCAGTACAAATTTGGATTGAGTACGGATAAGATCGACAAGGTTAATCTCGGCTTGGGGATATTCGTTTACCTGTTTACTTTCATTGTCTATCTAATGACGGTGCAGCGGACAGTCTCGTTTTGGGATTGCGGCGAGTTTGTCGCCTGCTCGGCAATCCTCGGAATTCCCCATCCCCCCGGGGCGCCGCTCTGGGTAATGATCGGAAGGATTTTCTCGATGTTGCCGACCTCATCTGATGTCGGATTTCGAATCAATCTAATCTCGGTATTGACGTCCGCCGGCGCGGCGATGTTCGGCTATTTCGTCATTGTTAAGTTCGTTCGCGACTGGTTCGGCGAGACCATCACCGAAGTGCAGCGACTCGGCATGTATGCTGCGGGCTTGTTCGGCTCCCTCATCATGGCATTCGCTTTCAGTAACTGGAACTCGGCCATTGAGGCTGAAGTCTATGGCGCGGCTATGTTGTTGATGATGATTATCATCTGGGCGACTCTCTGCTGGGCGGAACGCCGTGACCAACCGGGCGCCAACAAATGGCTGATCTTGATCGCCTATCTCAGCGTGCTTTCAATCGGCGTTCACATGACTACATACCTGGTCATGCCGTTCATCTACTTGATGATCATCCTCATCAGCGACACCTTGCGGCGAGATTGGCGCATCTGGGTGACGGGACTAGTACTGCTAAGCATTGTGATCTCTATCCCACTCTTTATCTATAGTCTCCCGATCTGGCTGCTGATCTGCACCGCGATCTATCTTACCAAACGGAACCCTGTCTGGGCCTTGCCTTTCTATCTGATGGTGGCGGCCTTTGCGGGTTGGACTTGCCAGTCGTACATCATTATTCGCTCCAATGAAAGGCCGGCGATCAACGAAAACGCTCCCGACAATTGGAGCAAGTTCATGGGCTACGTCGAGCGCAAACAGTATGGCCAGGGTTCGATGATCGTTCGCATGTTTACTCGGCGTGGAACCCTGGCAAATCAATTTGGCCGACACGAGCACATGGGCTTTTGGGGTTACTTTGAGAATCAGTACGGAATTACTAAGACGGCGTTTACGTTTACACTTTTCCCTCTGGGACTTTGGGGTCTTTGGGAGTTATGGATACGGAGGAAAGAGAAAGGGATTCCTTTCTTCTTCATGGTGCTCGCCGCAACCGCGGGGATGGTCTTGTATATGAACTTCGCCGACGGCACGATGGCAGGTAAGTTTCTTAACGACGAGGCCTATCTGGAAGTGCGCGACCGAGATTATTTCTGGCAACCCGGCTTCATTCTGTTTGCAATGGCAATCGGGCTTGGTTTTGCTGCGCTTTGGGATATTCTCTATCGTCTATTTGTCACCAAAGGAG
>CAIVAP010000116.1 GCA_903903945.1 uncultured bacterium
CGCGCGCCGCCCGTGCTTACCGTCGCCTGTCTGGCTGCGCATCCCGCAAGCAAAAGTGTCAGTCCCAGAGTTAGTATTCCAATTCGGTGCAGTGTCATGTAGGCCTCTCGATTCGTCTTACCGCGATGCAAAAAACAGATAGACCAGCGCGCCGGTAATGCCGAGAATCAAACCGGGTTCGACCAGCCGCTGATAGATAGTCGGTGGCAATGTCGGTGACAAAAAGCTATCATTTCCCCGCGCGGCGCACGCCTCATTATAACTCAGGGTATCGCATAAAGTCAACGTGCCGACCACCACAGAGTGCAGCAATCGGCCATCGCTCCCTAGTAACTGACTGGCGCCGCTGATTCCGAACATCCGCGCAACCCGACCTTGAGAAAACAACCCTCTATGTACACCTTCATAGAAAAGATGATAATCATTCACTGTTGTTTTTACAACCGGTCTCTTGGAATCGACGCCTCCTGATACAAGATATACCGGAATTCCCGAACGTTCCAGTCTGGCGGCCAGATTGTTCAGCAGTTGCTGCCCAAAACGGCCATCCACGGGGAGGAGCATAACGCCAGAATCGGCAGGCGCCGTCAGTTGCCCTACCAGACTGTCTGCCAGCGTTTCAACCCCCTTTTCACAAAGTTGCTCATTGGAAAGCACTGCGGCAGTGGCGGACAGCGAAAAGAGCAACGAAAGCACGGCCGACGCCAGCGCTCTAAGCATCGGGATATTTCTCCAATAGCTCCTCGTACGTCGACATGACTTTGTGGACGTACCGCGACGGCAACTTGCGATTGGTCGCTAACCGGTCGCGCATGGCCGTTTCGCCGAGATTGTAGGCTACTAGTCCTTTGCGAATGTCGCCGTATCTTATGATCAACTCGAACAAGTAGAGACTACCGAGCTTGATATTGTATTCCGGATCGAACAAGGATGTCTTGCCCTCAAAATCGTGCCCGGGGCGATTCGCCAATTCCACAGCTACTACCGGCTTGATTTGCATCAGGCCATGTGCTCCCTGATAGGAGATATTGCCCTTGCGTAGTGAACTCTCGGTAAGAATCACGGCAAGCAGCAACCGCGGATCATAACTGTAGCGACGGCTCTCGCTGTCGATTAACTGCGCCAACTGGCCGACTTCGTTCTTGTCAAAGCCCACCTGAAAATCGCCGATGATTCTCTCGACCAGCATCTGCCGTTTCATTTGAGTCCGGCGTTCCTCTTGCATCGTGTCGCTCGGACGATGGTAGCATGCCAGACTCGCGAGTTGTACTTCCTGCCGATCTGCATGACCTGTCCAGAGGCTGGTGAGCGCCTCACCAATAGAGGCCTGATCGGCCGGAGGTGTAGCCCGGACCGACAAAGACGCCGCCGATTTCCGATTGTCGGTAAGATCCAGCACCCAGTACGTTACCACGACCGATTGAATCAGACAGATCATGAAGAAACGCAGCGCTAGACGCCGCGACCGTAATTGCAAATACTTCTTATTTGCCATGTTTTCTCCCTTCTACGCCCGCACCAACAAATTCGCCAACAAACCCTTCTCCTGAAGTCCCGGTAACATAGACTGTGCGGAAACCCTTGCCAACAACGGCGCGAGCGGGGACGTGAATGGTGAAATCAATCTCCGGAGCGTCACAGAACAATCTGCCGATGGCCTGCTTACTCGGAGCATCGAAACGTTCGACGATCATCTTCAGTTCCCTGCCGACCAGAGACGCATTAAATTCCTCTGCGTTCTCGTTGATCAGGCGGGTCAGTTCTTCCTGGCGCGCGGCAACCGTTCGCTGCGCGAGACGACCGTTAAACTGGTAAGCGGCGGTTCCTTCTTCTCGGCTGTAGCCAAATACACCGCCGCGACAAATTCTTTCCTCCTCTACAAAAGAGCAGAGCTCGTCAAACTCTTTACGGGTTTCGCCGGGAAACCCGACGATGAAAGTGGTACGCAGTACCGTGGCGGGAAGTTTCACCCTGATGCTATTTAACAGTCTCTCGATTCGGGCGCGACTGTAGCGCCGGTTCATCTCCTTGAGCAGTCGTGAGTTAACGTGCTGAAGAGGCATTTCGAGATACTGACAAAATTTCTTTGAGGCAGCGAAAAAGTCCAGAATTTCTTCGGTCAGATGCGCCGGGTGCAGATAGAACGGCCTGACCCAAAACTCGCCTCGCTTCTGTTCGAGCATTTCAAGCAGGGCTAACGGGTGTTTGCCGATGTCAAATCCGTACCGCGCAACGTCCTGAGCGATCAGATTCAACTCGAGCACCTCGTGCTCGAGCAAGCGGTCAACATCGGCGGAAATTGCGGCCAAAGAGCGTGAGCGGTATTTGCCTCGAATCATCGGAATCGCGCAATAGCTGCAGCGGTTGTCACAGCCATCGGCGATTTTCAGGTAAGCATAGGGTCGATCCCGTAACACCTGTAGAGTGTGAGATTCTTTGTAACTGCTTGGGGGACGTGTGATATATGCGGAGTCGGTATCCAGCAACGAATCAATCTTGTCGTACTGGTCGATACCCAGCAGACCGTCAATCTCCGGAATCTGCCTCAACAATTCGCCGGGGTATCGTTGCGCCAGACAACCGGTGATCAACAACCGGTGCTTGCGGCCATTGCTGTTCTTGAGATCGGCAAGTTTCAGGATTTCCTCGATCGATTCCTCTTTCGCCGACTGAATAAACCCGCAGGTATTGACAACCAAGTAGTCCGCCTGCTTGGGGTCCTTGACGATCCTCAAACCACGACGCAGCAAGTAGCCGAGGATGATATCCCCGTCAACCTCGTTCTTGGGACAACCAAGTCCCTTGAAGTAGACTGTCTTCTTCGCGCTCAGGGTAGTCTTACCTCTTCAACGCCCCGAGTGGTCTTGAAACGAAACTGATCCGGCGTGGTTTTGATTCCCATTTTCCAGTCGGAGAAATCGAGTGTAATCTTGTTGTCGTTGAGATCACGATAGACTACCCGGCGAATCTGAAAGGTACTGCCGTTGATGTAGACTTTCATCGAACGCACATACTGATCCGGTAACTTGGATCGTAAGGAGAGTCGGCGAACTTTGACTTTGTCGATCACGTCAGTGGAGTCATAATCAAGGTTGTAGTTCTGTTTGAAGTTGAACAGGTAATCGGCGGGCGTGATTGTCTCTTTGGATTTGGAGATGGCCTCCACGGTAACCTGTCGATTCTCAGCGGAGTACGACCAAAGCGTGTCGCCATCAGATACGATAACTTGCTCACGAGTGTCGAGACGAAACTGTCGGGGATAGCTCATAATAAGCGTCCCTTCGACCTTTTCGTCATCGAAGAAGTCGCCCGTCGAAACCGTCTGCGTGAACTTCGCGGAAAACGGCCCGCTCTTGGAATAGAGCGCCTCCGATTTGTCAACAATATCGGTGGCGTTTCCGGCTAATGCTGCCGCGCACAAGACGAGACTCAAGATCACAACACGATAATTCATAGCGAGTTATACCGGACCATCAAAGTGAAGGTTTGTTTTTTTGCAGTTTTTCCAAATACGATTTGTCGACAAGGACTTCGCGGGCTTTGCTGCCATCGTAAGGTCCAACGACACCGGTCGCCTCAAGCTGATCCATCAACCGCGCCGCCCGCTGATAGCCGATGCCGAGTCGGCGCTGTAGGAGAGATACGGAGCCCTGCTTGTGCCTAATCACAAGTTCAGTCGCTTCGGGAAGCAGGACGTCATGCGTGTTGCGTTCGATAATCACTCGCTCGTTTTCCTCGGAAAGGTTCTGGATCGGGGCAGCAGCCGCCGCGTTGTCTTTGAGATATGCCACCACACGTTCGGTCTCTTCCGAAGATATCCACGCGCCATGGATGCGGATCGGCTCCGGTTCGCCGGCCATGAGCAGCAACATATCGCCCATGCCCAAGAGCTTTTCCGCGCCGTTGCCGTCGAGAATCGTGCGGCTGTCGACTTTGGATGCGACCTGAAATGCTATACGAGATGAGAAGTTTGCTTTGATCAAACCCGTGATTACGTCCACCGACGGGCGCTGGGTCGCGAGTATCAAATGAATCCCGACTGCGCGCGCCATTTGCGCCAATCTTGTGATCAGAAGCTCAATTTTCGCCGACGAACTGGACATCATCATGTCGGCCAGTTCATCGATAATGATCAGCAGATAGGGTAATTTATCCTCGGATGGCACCTTGGCGTTGTAGTCGTCTAATGATCGCACCGACTGCATGGCGAGTCGGCGATAACGCTCCTCCATTTCATTGACCGCGCCTGCCAGTACCGACTCCGCCATCTTAGCTTTGGTTACAACCGGCCGCGCCAGATACGGAATATCAGCGTACACTGACAACTCCAGTATCTTGGGATCAATGAAGATGAAGCGCAAATCTTTGGGGGAGTGACGGAAGATCAGACTCGTTATCAAGACATTTAGACAGACCGATTTCCCCGAGCCGGTTGAGCCGGCGATCAACAAGTGCGGCATACGCGCCAAGTCCACGACAAATGGTTTGCCTGCGGTATTCTTGCCCAGAGCCAGCGGCAGTTTGTAACGACTGCGCTGGTAGGCTTCGGAAGTTAGAATTTCCTTAATAAAGACTTTCTGCGGTTTGCGATTCGGTATCTCCACACCTACCGCCGACTTGCCGGGTACGGGTGCAATGATTCTAATACGTGACGCCTTTAGCGCCAGCGCGAGGTCGTCGGCGAGATTGACAATCTGATTAATCTTGACCCCCGGAGCCGGTTTGAACTCAAAGCGGGTAATCACCGGACCGGGATATTTTTCAATACTATTGGCGATGATTTCGATGCCGAATGTATTGAGCGTGTCGCGAAGTGCCTTGGCAATCTCGTCCAGTTCGGAGTCGCTGGCACTCGTCTCCTCGTGCATGGGTTCGTGCAACAATGATAGAGGCGGCTGCCCAAACGGTTCTCTGGAACGACGGACGGGCTTGGCAGTTTTCAACTCAAGTTTACGTGACCCCTCAACTGTCTCGTCGAGATCAAGCGGAAGCTGTTCGATCTTCTTTACCTGTTCGGGTTCGGTTGCCGTCTGCCTTGTCGACTCAGAGTCAGCAGATCCGCTGTCCTCTGTTTCAGTGTCATGCTTACCAAAAATCGCACTGAGACTCTCACGCCACGCCTTGTACTGACTTCGCGTGTAGCTCACAGCGCCAACTGATGAACGCCTGAAAAAGGCGATGACACGATCGATAGTTGCTCGAGCCTGTTTGGGTCGGTAAGGCACAATTGTGAAAAAGACGAGGATCAACGCCGCGCCCAGCAAGGCAAACCCACCGGTGACTGCCAGCAGCGTGCGGACCAGCCCGGCGACCGTGAGTCCGGCCATGCCGGACAAGCTTTCGACGAGGGTAGAATTGATGTTTGGGTCGTCAAGCTGGAAAAGAAAAATCAAAGTTCCGAGCAGAAAGACAAAAGCATAAACCCGCAACAAAGCGTTGCGAAGATGCGAGTTTTCGTACTTAAACAACAGCTTCCACCCGACTACAACTACCACGAGCACGAGAACATAGGCACTCCATCCGATACTCCAAAGCAGCAGATGAGATATAACAGCCCCCACTATTCCGGCCGAGTTCTCTGCTCTCAAATGCAGTATCTCATTGAATGTCAGTGCCTTAACCTGTCCATCCGACAACTGAGAATTTGCCAGACTATCGGTTCCATTCAAAGAAGAAATGGTCGGCTCCTCGTAGAAAAGCGCCACGTCCCGACGGTCATAAGTCGCCAGCGAAATGAGAACAATCACCGCCAGAACAATGAGAAGAAACCCGGTGAGCTCTTGGCGATGCCCGGCCTTGAAGAACGGTGTTACACCCATAAGAGGAATGTACCGTTGTTAAAACGGCGCGTCAACAACAAATCAGCCGCTGCAGGAGCTATCGAGAGGCAATTGGGGCACAAATTCAATCGAACATCTGTTTATGCAGTTCCTTGGAAGCAGACAAGGTCGAAAGCAACTCTAAGATATATAGCTGCAATAGGTTGCCGAGATCAGCGATCGGTGGCGCCTGTTGACATGAAGAAGATTTCTCGCTATTCCGTGGGAATCATGCGAAACAAAGCGTCCCGGATGCTGGACTCGGATTTCTCGAACTTGATGTCAGGCATTAACTTAACACCCAGACGAAAATAGAAACCTTCGCGAGAACCCTCGGGAATCCAACTGAAGTTCCCTTCCCAGCAGTGGAGGTCTCGGTGTATCTCAATGGATTTGTCCGTTGTTTCCCTGCCTCGAATATTGTAATTCTGGCGATAGGAAATCGACCAATTCTTTGAAATCGAAAAAGCGATGTCGAAACTGATCCAGTGTGAGATTGAAGATGAAACGCCACGCGTCTCGGAATAGCGCTGCGAGATTCCAAACCTGACGATTTGGGCGTCATTCAAAGGTGCTCCCGCGACGGCGGGCGCCGCGATCGGGGCGACCTCATCTTTTAAGGAACCGGGCAGGCCGACGGGAATCTTGAAGCTACCGCGATAGCCGGAGGAAATGCTGATTGTCTTGAGCGTCGGATTCCACCAACGCAATTTGCCATCGGAGGCGTACAGATCGTGCACGAAACTCATTTCGAGTGTCAGGTTTTTGATGTTCGGCGAACTCAGATTCGAACTGAGACTCGACCAACGGCGCTCAGTGCGCACGAAGTCGTAACTGGCGGAGAAATTGTATTTGAGTAGGTCAGCCTTTTTCTCCTTACCGTCTCGCAGATATTTCATCTGGAGTTGATTGCCAACGCCGAAACTCACATTCTTGCTTTCGTATCCTGAACCTCCCACACCCGTGAATGAAGAGTATTGCTGGTTTCGCGTGATCTTGGGCTGATAGCCAAAACTAACAGAGGGGGAGAGAACATGCCGCAGTCCGACTACAGAGAGAATGTTGGGAGCTACCGTGCCGAAGAGTTGTGTCGACAAGGACACCGATGATGTCCAGGTCTGGCGGCTCTTCAGCGAGTTCGTTTGTAGATGGGCGCTATCGGCCTGATCGGAGTAAGGCAGGTAGTACCAGTTGTCGTAGGCCGAGACTGAAGGGGAAACCGTGATAGCATTGAAGAACTTCACCGGCGCCCGCAGATCAAGCTGCTGGTTCAGCACTGCGTATTTCTTCCTCGTGGCAACCGTGCCAGCCATGGATTTGCTCGCCGAGTTCAGGAAGCCGGAGTTGTAAGTGTAGTAAATGTCGTGGTACCAGCGTTTGTCAGTACTCTTCTTCGGCTGATGGAACATCGGTTTCTGCGACAAAGAGAATCGAACCGCCGGCAGTTTTTCGGTGTGGGCATCGCGGTCCAAGTCCTTCGTCTGATCTGCGGCAGCATACAAGGAGGCGCCTTCAAATCGTTTCGTGATATTCAACTGGGAACGGATCTGCCGATTGAGACGCTCATCCAAATTGGACGAATAATCGGTGAAGTAGCTTTTGTCGGAGACAATCTGCCCGCTGCCCGAAAGTGAAAGAGTCGGGTCAAGTGTCTGGCTGTGAGAGAAGCTAAACTGGTAGCGCCTGGGGCTGGTCCTCTTCACTCCGACGAACTGCGTCTCACGCGAGAACGATCCCTTAACCTCCCCATAAAGAGCATAACGCACTGCATACCGGGCACTGGCGTTGAAGCGCAATCCCGTGGACTCCATGACGTCGACCGACCCTTTGACATCCCAGTAGTCGGAGATAGCCCAGTAGTACCCGAGGTTATTCACGAAGCGTTGACCGCGCGTGAAATTGCCAAACTGAAAGGGCAAAAACCCGGAATGACGCCCCTTCTTCGTCGAGAAAACGAAATATGGCAAGGCAAAGACCGGCAGCGATTCGATATATAGCACCACCGGTCGCGCGAAGACTTTGTCCTCCGTCACAAGCTTCATGTTTTTCGAGGCAAAATGAAAATGGGGTTCGGCATTCTCGCATGTCGTGTAGCTCCCGCCACGGACGAGAAATTCGTTTTCAACTTCCTTACGCAGGAGGCCGCCGGAATAGTACGCCTGATCAAGTTTGGAGCGACTCTCCTTGATCTTTCCCCGCTTGCTATCGAGATTGTAGACCAGTTGCTCACCGGTCATTTCCTCCAGTTTGTCTTTCAATACCAGAGGCACGTACTTCGCCTGCGTGCTATCGTAATGGCCGACTGCGTAAACATTGCGTGAATTGAGGTCGTACTGAATCTCGTCGGCGTCGAGCGTCATGGTCGTCTGCTTGACCTTGGCTGTCTCCCGCATGATAATCAGCTTTTCGGCGATCTTGTAGTGGATCCGATTGGCGCTATACGTCACTGTGTCGACGCGACTGACATTGCCGAGTGAGTCTTTCTTTCCGGGCGCCCAGTAGGTGCCCTCCGCCGAAGTGACCACGAATACTTCGCTCAATCCGGCATCACCA
>CAIVAP010000117.1 GCA_903903945.1 uncultured bacterium
CGGCCTGCATTGCGACCCGTTCGCCCTGAGCTTGTCGAAGGGCAAGAGGCGTCCATTCATCCTTCGACAAGCTCAGGACGAACGGACTCTGGATACTCGAGAGCTTTAATCGAGATTGCTTCGTCGTGCTCCACACCCTGCATCACCTCTCCACACTTATCGCAATGACACGGTCTGGGCTTTTTCAACAACTCTATTCGCTAACGCGATATGAAATCACCCAGATGAAATTGGCGAAGATATTCACATTCGCATCGCGCAACGCCGCCGGGTTAAATGCCTCGATCACAATCTGGCTGCAGGCTCCGGCCTCCCCTGCCGAACTCTCAGCCATGTCTCTATAGAAATGTCCGTCGCCGAGGTCCTCCATCGCGAAGTGCTTCATCACCCCGTTTATCTCATAATGTACGTAAATGTCTTCGGGAACGAGAGCCTCATCAACAGTATTGGCATAGACATCGACCGTCACCGGCTCGCTGCGGCTGATATGCGGGATCTGCTGTACTGGCCGATAGGCGGATTTGACCTTGGGACGCGAGACCAGCCTTTGGCCGGCCCATTCAAGGACAACCGAGTCGAGAACCGGCGATGCGGCGTTGTTTGAGGAACGCTGCCATTGACCACTGATGGCATACAACGACCAGCCGCGATAGGCAGCGTCATCGGCGCTGAATTTTGCCATCATGGCAAACAGGTTCTCGAAGTACGTGACGTCCTTGATTGTAACAGACTGCGTGACGGCGTCAATGATGTGATACCGGCACACCAGTGAATCCATTATGGTCGCATTTCTGACATGCGCTCTCCTGCTTGCGTCAACTTGGATCTCCGCACAGGGATTGGCTTGGTTTAGATCATCCGCCAGGCAGGAGTCGGCGGCTGACGGGACCGTACGCTTGTGTGATACGATTTCCACCCAGTAATCCTGCGGGGTGATCGATCCGGCGCCCAAGGCTGCCGAGGTTGTCTGTGAAGCCCGATTCGTGACATCGAGCCAGACTTGGGGGTAGATTGACGTAGCCACCGCGTCACGGGTCAGTAATTGGGTTATCTGATACAGATCGGTCCTCTCATAATCCGAGGTCTTGTCGCTGCAGCCGAGCCAAAGCGCCACCACGACCAAGACGGTTATGACAAGTATCTTTCTTTCAAACGGCATGTCTGCACCTCTTGTTTTATCATTTAGACGGCCGATTGGCCATCTTGTTCAATCGCCTATCTTCTTGCTTTCTTGCGTTTGACGCTCTCTGTGAGTTCCTTGATTCGATCTCGCAACTCGGCGGCGCGTTCAAACTCCAACTCTCTGGCGGCCGCCTCCATCTGCTGGATCAGAAACGCAGTCTTGTCCTCGACAGTCATTTCCTCGAAAAAATCCGGCAACAACATCTTTTGGTTCTCTGCGGTCTTGCTGTCGGCAAAGCGGGTTGCCTGGAGAATCTCCTCTCGCGTCTTGTAAATGGTCTCCGGCATGATACCGTGCTCCCGGTTGTAATCAACTTGAATCTGGCGACGACGATTGGTTTCGGCAATCATTTTTTTCATTGAGTTGGTGATGGTGTCAGCGTACATAATCACTCCACCGTCAACGTTGCGCGCCGCGCGGCCGGCTGTTTGCATCAGGGAACGCTCCGAG
>CAIVAP010000118.1 GCA_903903945.1 uncultured bacterium
AATTGTCGCCATCGAGAACACCCACAATCGGGCCGGCGGTACGATCTTTCCTCTGGAGGAGATGGAAGCGATTCGCAATCTTGCCGACGAAAAAGGTCTCTTGGTACATCTGGACGGCGCCCGGATTTGGAATGCGCATATTGCTACCGGTATTCCGCTGACCGAGTATGGTCGTCTTGCCGACACGCTGAGTGTCTGTCTTTCGAAAGGACTGGGCGCACCGATCGGCTCGATGGTCGTTGGTGATTTTGAATTTGTCCAAGAAGCGCGCCGGACCCGCAAAATGTTCGGCGGTGGTATGCGGCAGGTAGGCATCATCGCCGCGGCGGGAATCTATGCGCTCGAGCACAACCTCAAACGCCTGAGTGAGGATCACGAGAATGCCTGGATGCTGGCGGAGACGCTCTCGGAAATCGACGGTATCTATGTCGATCTCGACAGCGTACAGACCAACATCGTGGTGATTGATATCGCGCAATCGGGTAGGCAAGTCAGCGAAGTGCTTGGCGCATTCAAAGAGAAAGGCCTACTGGCAGTCCAGTTCGGCGCTACGAAGATTCGCTGCGTAACTCATCTGGATGTCACTCGCGAAGATTGCGCGGATGCGATCAAGATATTCCATGAAGTGTTTGAAAAATAGCGCGATGGTCAAGTCGCGAGAGCGTTGATCTACAAAGCTGAGTAGGCTAAACGCGAGACCTTTCACGAGGAACCTGGTGAAATGATGGATCAGAAGAGCTTGGCAGATGTTCAGAACTCTCTATCGGTAGGACTGATGCGCGGTGGAGTGGATTTCATTAGAACAGGTCTCGACCTGTTCCATCTCTATCGCGATCCTGAATACGCGAACCACCAGGTGGTCATGGGCAATATCACCATCGGAATAGAATTGCTGATGAAAGGGTTTCTCGCCCGTAAGAATCTGTTGCTGGTACTGGAAAATCCGTCTCCTGAGACTCTGACCGCGCTTGCGGGGGGAGAGATCGTCAATCGAGGCTTCAATTGGCGGAGATTCGAGATAGAGTTTCTGACGGGGAGATTGAAGCTTCGAGATCTGGAGGCAACGACCAAGTCCTTCTGTCTGTTCTACCCAGATGTGCGAGAATACTTGGAGCGTCATGCGAAGCGGATGACAGCATTGAGGAATCTTTGTGTTCATTCCGTCATGCCGTCCTATGACAAATATGAGACAGAAATTGCATCATTTGTTGCACTCACACTGGTTCGCACTTTGAAGTCCTCAAAGTCACTTGTAAGCCCATTCATAGAAGACGATGCAGATAGAGGATTCATGAAGGAATTCCAAGAGACTCGGTTGACAAGAGTCCGACAAGCATTTGACGAGGCAAAGAAGAGGGCCCACAAACCTGAGTACCCTGAGATAGCAGTAGACGAATGTGATTGGGATCGCTATCCCGAGTTGTGCCCCGTGTGCGACTCGCCAGCGTGGCTGACCGGGGAAACTGAATTTGCCGCATACGAAGATGAAGATGGTGTTGCCCAGCCAGGTCTCGATTTTGTGGCGAAGTCCTTCGAGTGCCAGTGTTGTGGTTTAGTCCTCAAGGATCCCGTTCTGCTTCGACTCGGAGGATTCTTGGATCACTTTGATCGATCAGAAGACGTAGACAAATGGCTGGCCGATCATGAGAGCTATCCTTAGTATAGTTCAGTAGGTCGGGTTTGCAGCGAAGCGCCGAACCCGTTGATCTCACTTGGAACCCGGCTTACGTGGCTTTACTTTGGATTCAGCACCCCGATTGAACTCTATGATCTTCTTGTAGTCTTCCAACGTCATGGCATCCTCCGTGATCTTCTCGATCCTCCCCGAGCGGTCAACTATCAGGTTCAGAGGAACCGACTTTACGCCTAGCAGATTGCCGTAGACACTGTCACTGTCTCGTAGAACCAGTAGCTGACGATTTGACGGCACGGATTTCGCAATCTGGTTGGCACTCGACGATGACATGAAGATGAAGTAGTGATAGTCAGCGGAGTCACGCAGAGCGGAAACCAGGTCGCTAATTTCCTGCTCACAGAGTTCACAGCCCGGCAAAAAGAACGAGATGACCGTCCGCTTGTGCAAGAGACTTGAAAGCTTCACAGTATTGCCACGTAAGTCCAGCAACTTATGGTCTGGGATCGTGTCGCCCACCGCTAGATCCATCATCTTGACCGGAGTCTTCTGAGTGTTTTCGACTTTTTTGGGTTCCGGTCTGCCTTCGGAAGCAGGTTGCCCTTCCTTGGCACCAAAGGAGTTAGTCAGCCCGATTGTCATGCACAAGACAAACACACTAACTATGGCGCGCCGCAACAATTGAACCTCCATATCCTGGCAACTTTAACAATGTCTCTGCGAGGTCTTTGCTCTTCCAGTGAATTTATGTGATTAGGAGGCATTTATCAACCGCGATTTGTCGAGAAAGCGCGCTTGATACTAGCGAACGTCTTGTATAAATTCGTAGTCAGACACATCTTGTGTTTGGTTTGAGACACGGGTTTCGTAGGTCAGGCATACTTGGGCCTGACGTCGCGCCTATGCCGAGTTCCGCGTTTTACCGGGAGCGTGACTGATGCTTTTGCCAAGGCTCGCACAAGGAGGAAGCATGAAACAGATACAGAGACTTCTGATTATTCCACTGCTGCTTGCTGTGTTTCTCGCTGTGGGTGACACTAACGCAGCGCAATCAAAACAGACGCCCAAAATGGCCGATCGGATTCTGCTGATCAACATTCAAATCTTCAATGTCAACACGGGCGCGATGAAACCGCCTCAGGACATTCTGATAGACAAAGGACGTATTGCTGAGATCGGTCACATCAATTCGGCGAAAAACGCAGAGAGCATCGACTGCACCGGCATGTATGCGATTCCGGGGCTGTTTGATTGTCACACTCATCTGGCAGAACTGACCACGACAGGTGGAGATAGTCTTCAGATACAACTACGGGGATTCGTCACTCACGGTGTTTTGCAGGTGCGGGATGTCGGAGGTCCTATTGACATCCTGAGCAAAATGAGCCGACGAATTGCGGGGGGTGAGCTGATCGGTCCGGAGATGTTCTACACCGGCCCCATGCTCGAAAGCGGAAAGTTGACGTGGGGAGACAGGAACAAGGAGTTGCCGGGATTCACAGTCGCCATCGATTCGGCAAGAGACGTTGACAGTCTACTTCCCGCACTGGCTCGGCAAGGAGCGTGCATGATCAAGACCTTCAATAATATTGATCGACAGCTTTACCGCCATCTCGTGGAAGTCGCTCAGCGATGCTCTCTAAAGATCGTGCATGATCCGGGGGAACCACTGTTCAACTGGGTGCCGATGGACGTAGCTTTGGATATGGGTGTGACCAGTATTGAGCATGTCAAGGCTCCCTGGCCGGTTGTACTCAAGGACAGCTTGAGAGAGAAACACGACAAGCTGATCGGACCGGACGCCAATCCCATGGCGCGAATGTCTCTCATGGTGGAGATCGCCCGACTTGGCATCGAATCGGTCTCGCTTGAGCGGCTGCGAGAACTGGGCAGAAAAATGAAAGAAAAGGGGGCGTATCTCTGTCCGACATTGAACGTACTCTCCAATCTTGATGACGTTGCGATCGAACAGGTCAAGGCGCAGATGGGGGTCGATACGATTCCGCCGCCGGTACTGGAAATGATCCGGATGCAGACGAAGGCGATGGGTGATGTCAGCCGTCTCTTTGTGCGTGAATTCGCCAAAGACAGCGTGGCCATGTTAGTGGGTCAGGATGGGGCCGATCCGACTGCGACCTTGTCAGAGATGAAGACGCTGCAGGAGAATGGCGTGACGCAGGCCGAGATTCTCCGAGGAGCAACGATCTATCCTGCAAAATGGCTTGGAGTTGACGGCCGATTGGGTTCCATTGCAGTTGGTAAACAAGCGAATCTCGTCATTGTGCGAAAAGACCCGTTGGCGGATATCGGCAATCTGGATTCGATTTCAGTAGTTGTTCAGAACGGTCGGGTTGTCGGAGATTAGGGGGGGCGTTGAGAAGGTTTCGTAGGTCGGGTTTGCAGCGAGGCGCCAAACCCGACAATCTCAGGAGAGAACAATGTCGGATTCCGTGTTTCACCGGGAATCCGACCTACTCAGCGTGAAGGTCAACCCCCCCCCATAGCCTTGGCCGACGGAACTTTTCCCACCCCCTTGCGTACATACATTCAAAACCGCGAATTTACATTCACGCTTGTCGCTGAGGATGGTATGAACAAATTCCTTCGATTGATAGCAACACTGGCGCCAGTGC
>CAIVAP010000119.1 GCA_903903945.1 uncultured bacterium
AATTGTCGCCATCGAGAACACCCACAATCGGGCCGGCGGTACGATCTTTCCTCTGGAGGAGATGGAAGCGATTCGCAATCTTGCCGACGAAAAAGGTCTCTTGGTACATCTGGACGGCGCCCGGATTTGGAATGCGCATATCGCCACCGGCATTCCGCTGACCGAGTATGGTCGTCTGGCTGATACGCTGAGTGTCTGTCTTTCGAAAGGACTGGGCGCACCGATCGGCTCGATGGTCGTTGGTGATTTTGAATTTGTCCAAGAAGTGCGCCGGACCCGCAAAATGTTCGGCGGTGGTATGCGACAGGTAGGCATCATCGCTGCGGCGGGAATCTATGCGCTGGAGCACAACCTCAAACGCCTGAGTGAGGATCACGAGAACGCCTGGTTTCTGGCCGAGACGCTCTCGGAAATCGACGGTATCTATGTCGATCTCGACAGCGTGCAGACTAATATCATAGTAATTGATATCGCAGAATCGGGCAGGCAGGTCAGCGAAGTACTTGGCGCATTCAAAGAGAAAGGGCTGCTGGCAGTTCAGTTCGGCACTACGAAGATCCGCTGCGTAACTCATCTGGATGTTACTCGCGAAGACTGCAACGACGCGATCAAGATCTTCCATGAAGTGTTTGAAAGATAGGGGGATGGTCAAGCCCCAAGTAGGCTTGACCTACGAAACTCAAAAGATTCCAAAGACCTTCTTGCCACCTCGCATAACTCCAAGCGTTAACACAATCGCACGATCATTGTAGTCGTTGAAAGTCATACTGTATTCGACGGTAGCCACGACTCTGAAGTCATAAGTGCGGAATGCCAGCAATCCACCCTTGATCAGAAACTCGAAGCCATCTTCTCGCTTTTTATGCTCATAGTTAGGAGAGTAGTCGTAACCATCATAGTACTGCTCATGTGAGACCCCATGAAAACCTACACCTGCTCCTACGAATGGACTGAAATCCTTCAGACTTGGCACGTACAAGACGCCTACATTGAGCGCAAAACCCTGACGGAATCCCATCACCGCGTCCACAGCGACATGCCGGAGTTCGTAAACGCTCCGGAAGTCCCAGACGAAAACTGGTTCCCTGTCATCATAGCCCTTCTTTGGGTAGAGATATCCCCAGGCGATCCCCGAGGACGAATTCGCCTTGCGTGTCTTTACTTCCTGAGATTCCTGCTCGGTTACCAGACCAACCTCCACCGTCTTGGCCGCCGGGATTTGTTGCACGATGCTTGCGGCAACCCGCTTCACCACCTGATCCAAGTCCTCAACCCGCAGTGCGCTGAGATCATCTGCAATTAGAGTCTCACCGGTTGAGACTTCGGCCAGCGTATACTGCAGGATAATCTTCTCTCCCAGTTTGTTCAGACTGCCGAAAACTACCTTTGAGGCATTCGCCTGCTTGCCGATTTCGATGGCGCAGGCCGATTCCGAACAACCACGATCGCCCATTAGTGCTTCGATCTCCGTCTTGGAGATCACATCGTACTTCTTTAGCTTACTGATCTCCGAAACCAAAAGCAGGTAGGTAGTCTCTTGGGTCGAGACATCGACTCCACTCCCCGCAAGCGGGAGAACCGCCAATCTCTCCTGCGCGTATAGTAAGGAAGAAATGCTCAGTGAGAGGAAAGCGATTGCGAAAAGAACTTTCTTCATACGACTTCTCTTTCTGTGTGGCATTCTCAATAGAACACAATTACGCTTTTCGATGCCGACTTGGCAACAGAAGATTCTGGCCCTCTGTACCCCAACGCTTTTCCGGCCTATGGGACAACCTCAAGACGACCACCACGCACAGAGCAACCAACCCCGCTGACTCACCAACAAGAAACCCCTTGACATCTAATACAAGATGATCCAACTTCTCGGGGATGTCTAGATAACAATCCGCGGACAAATGCTGGTGCCCCGCCCCGCATGGCGGGGTGGGTTTTGCGTGCAGAGGATTAAGTGAGTTACCAAGAAGCCCTCAAGAGAATAAGAGACGCGAAGGAATCAGGAGCGGATAAGCTTGGCCTTTCATCCCTCGGTTTAACGAAGCTGCCACCAAAATTGGTAGAACTGACCCACCTGACAGCGCTTTACCTGTACTTCAATCAACTGACAACATTGCCGGAATTTCTCGGCAACCTGACCGGCCTGACGCGGCTTTATCTTAGCAGCAATCAACTGAAGACCCTGCCAGATTCCCTCGGCAATCTGACCAACCTGACAACGCTTAGTGTTCGCGGCAATCAACTGAAGACGATGCCAGATTCACTAGGCAACTTGACCAATCTGACAAAACTCAATCTTGGCGACAATAGACTGAAAACTCTGCCCGATTCCCTCGGCAACTTGACCAACCTGACAGCGCTCAGTGTTCGCGGCAATCAAGTGAAGACCCTGCCAGATTCCCTCGGCAATCTGACCAATCTGACAGAGCTCAATCTTGGCTGCAATCAAGTGAAGACCCTGCCAGATTCTCTCCGCAATCTGACCAACCTGACAACGCTTGATCTAAGCAGCAATCAACTAACGACCCTGCCGGAGTTTGTTATCAGACTCCCCAAACTGGAGAGCCTATTTCTCTACGGCAACCCATTTGAATGGATTCCTCAGGAATATCTTGGCCCCAGTCAATACACTGCAATGGACATCGACAAGCTCCGGAACTATTTCGACCAGATTGCAAGGGAGGGGGAGGACCTTCTTTTTGAGGCAAAACTGTTGATTGTCGGCGAACCCGGAGCCGGA
This sequence comes from uncultured bacterium, assembly GCA_903903945.1. Lineage (GTDB taxonomy): Bacteria > Zixibacteria > MSB-5A5 > CAIYYT01 > CAIYYT01 > CAIYYT01. Next base: position 2,738 of record CAIVAP010000119.1, read on the forward strand.
AAGACCTCACTTGCCAGGAAAATCGAAGACCCGAACTACAAGCTCAAGAAGGAGGTCAAAGAGTCGACCCGGGGTATCGTAGTCAAACCGTGGATGTTCAAAACGGAAAACGGCCGCCCCTTTCGACTCAACATCTGGGATTTTGGCGGGCAGGAAATCTACAAGGCGACGCATCAGTTTTTCCTCACCAAAAGCTCCCTCTATACTATCGTGGCAGACAGCCGCAGGGACGACACTGATTTCTACTATTGGATGAACGTCGTCGATCTCCTGAGCGATCACAGTCCAATTCTGGTCGTCAAGAATGAATTTGGCGATCGCAAACGGGAGATTCCCGAAAGTCAGCTACGAGAGAGATTCTCCAATTTCAAGGATACTTACGCCACTAACTTTGATACTAATCGGGACCTTCCGAAACTTCTCGACGCCATAAGATATCAGGCGATCAATCTGCCGCACGTCGGGAAGCGATTACCGAAGACCTGGGTGAAAGTGCGAGAGGCGTTGGACAAAGATCCGCGCAACCACGTTAGTTGTGAGAGCTTCTTCGAGATTTGTCGAACGAACGGGATTACCAAACAGGAGGACATTGACAACTTGAGCGGTTACCTTCATGATATCGGCGTCTGCCTTCACTTCCAGAGTGACGACCTTCTCAAGAAGACGGTCTTCCTTAAGCCCAATTGGGCGACCACGGCGGTGTATCGGTTGCTTGACCACCCGCAAGTGATCGCCAACAACGGAAAGTTTGCCCGGAGAGATCTCAAGACTATCTGGCACGAACCTGAATACGAGAACATGCAGGATGAACTCTTGCGACTGATGCTCAATTTCAAGCTCTGCTACCAGATTCCGAACACTAATGAGTTCATCTGTCCGCAGCTTCTGACGGAAAACAAACCTCTTTACTCCTGGGATGATTCAGATAGTCGCGAGTTGCGGCATGAGTACGGCTTTATGCCGACCGGAATCGTGTTGCAACTGATTGTGGCGATGCACGAATCTATCGAAGGTCAGCGTCTTGTTTGGAGAAGCGGCGCCGTGCTGTCCAAGGACGACACGCGGGCCGAAGTCATCGAGTTTCCCGGGACTCAGAAAAATTCCCCGATGATCCGAGTGCGCGTTTCCGGCAAGCACAAGCGCGATCTGATGACCATCGTCGTCCACGAAATCAGCAAGATTCACGGTACCTTTCATGGCCTGCAATTCAAGACCATGATTCCCTGCAATTGCGAAAAGTGTAAACAGAGTGACGCGCTGTACTTCTTCGAATATGAAGAGCTGCGAAGGTTTGAGGGTGATCGACAGGACTCCATTCAGTGCCGGAAGAGCTATCAAAGCGTTCCGGTCCGGGGTCTGATCGATGAGGCCATCGACAGGTCAAAACTGGCATGGGATGAAAGAGAAAAATACGGTGATATCCATATCCACGGGGATATCGCTGACTTGACAATTGCCCAGGGCAAAACGGAGATTTCAAAGTCAGTAATTCATAGAAGCAAGGAGAAGCATGTGAGAAGCGCGTGGGCCAATGGCTCATTTTATCTATTCGTTTTTCTTGCGGTCGCAGCAGCCTTGGGGATTCTCGCCAATACCGTCTCCCCTTACGTTCTGCCTATGGTGATCTTAGCGGGAATCATTCTCGTGCCCGTGATCGGCGCGTTACAGTTGAAGCAGGATCGGAATTTATCGGAAAAGGGATTCATAGAGTTAATGAGAATCGCCTTCGGGCAACTGCCCCTCATCGGGCGACTAGCCCGCTCCGGCAAAGCTGATTGAAAAGGCGGCTTATTATCGGACTTACATCGCGCCCGTATTGCGTGATTAATAAGCGGGATAAATCAACGTCGGTAATCCAATGACAGCGGCGCGGTACAAAGTTATGGCGTTGTCCTTTGGCATCTTTACACTAACCAACGCATCACCAAGATGCCCCCCAATGGCTTGCCGAATATCAACCATCGTATTTTTCCACTTGGATTCCGGTTTGCCGACCACATCGGTGCGGATGTCGAGCACGACATCATCGCTCCATTTCAACTGGAAGCGCTCCGGGATCGTGCGCTGCAACAACTCCTGCGGAAATGTCGTGGCATCGCTGACAATTGCCAAAATCGAATCGGCGGTTTTGCCGGTCGCCGCAAAGAGGTACTTGAACAAAATCGGACGCACAACCTTCGTATCGGAACCGACAAATCGTTCGCCAAACTTCTTCAACTCTGATTCGCCCGTGTTTTCCAACGTCATGGCATAATTCCAGACCGTTGTGCCTTGCAGCTTGATCTCCAACCGGTTGCGCCTGAGATCAAGCACGAGATATGGTTTGTTCGCCTGTGCCAGTTTTAGCTCTGCCTGCAGCACGCGATACTGAATTTCCGCCTGCTGTTGATCCCATTGTTTGTCGGTTGATGTTGCGGTCGTGCCAGGTTGCCTCTTTTCGGCACAGGACACAAGCAACGAGATCGCCAGCACTCCGACGATGGACCCGCTCAACCTTCTGGCTGATGTCATCATAGATTGCATAATCAAAATATGTACACCGACGTGCCGATGGGAGTCAATTCCACCAGCTTGTGGAGATCGTCCGTACCCAAACGCACGCAGCCGTGAGTGACATTGATGCCGAGCAGACGCTCATAGATTGTGCCGTGAATAAAGAACCCATCGCCAAAGCCCATGGCAAAATCACCCATGACATTGCCGTCCATCCGGTCGGATTCAACTTTGGGGATCGGTTCCCCAGTTTCAATGAACTCCCAATCCGGCTTGCGCCACCAAGGGTCTTTGATTTTGTTCTGAATCTTGAACACGCCGCGCGGCGTATTGAAAACCCATTTGCGTTTTGTGACCGAATCAATCAACTCACTTCCCGAACCGGTCGAGCAGACGGCATCAAGGTATATCGAATCCTCGGTGCGGTAGTAGATGCGATTGGCATGGGTGTCGATGACGATGTAGGGTTTTAACGGTTTCAGCTTTGCCAACGATTTCTCGGCATTCCCAAGTTCCTTGCGCGCCAGTTTTTCATCCTTGGGGAAATTCGTAGCCACCGTGTCGACCAGCGCCAGCTTGATTCCCTCGGGTGGTTTCTCTCTGGTGATCGTCATAAACACGACCAGCACTCCGATCAGAAATACAATCGGCACTATGACAAAAAAGAAAATCTTCTTCATGGCCATTGATCCGACTTGCGAACGATAGTGACTTGCGTCCCGACTGACACATACTGCATGAGGTGATCCATATCCTTATTCGTAAGAGCTACGCAACCCTGGGTCCAATCTTTGCTTTTTCCCCCCTCACCATGAATTTCAATCCAGTCGCCGATGCGCGCTCGCTTGGATATTATACCCTTCGCCTTGTTTTCGGCAAATCTTTTTCTGTCAGCGGCATTGGGGTAGTTGATCAATAGCGCTTTGTAGAATTTGCTGCCGCGCTGGCGTGCCGAAGTTACTTCGTACATTCCTTCCGGGGTAGCGGCATCACCGGAGAACAATTTCTGCCGCGAGGAATTGTAACCTAACTCACAACCGTAAGTGTGGATAAGCCGGCCACCTTTGATCAAATAGGTGCGGTGAGCCGCCTTATCGACAATCACAGCGTATCCATTACTTGTGCGCGATTGATCGAGTGTCTGCTGCACCCATCGCCGCCAGACGCCAATTTTCTTCGCTTCGTCGTCCGCATGAGCTTCAAGGACTTTCCCAAGACGGGTCAAAAAGTTGCGCGCCTTTGCCATCGAAACCCGCGCGTCGTCGTATTCGGCTTTGTCGATCAACCCCTCGGCGATCTGAATATCAAGGTCCGCCCGCATCCAATAATCTTTCACATTAAAACCCGCCAGCGAACCATTCAGAGCTTCCAACCACTCAGCAAGTTCGCCTTTCATCTCCTGCAACTCACCGCCTGCCAACGATTGCATCGTCGCGATGCTATCGCGGGTCTTGGCCTCCGCTTGCATGGCCAACGAAGTCGCCAACATAAGAAGGGAATCCGCCTTCTCATAACTACGGAACGGGGCTAAGTGACCATTTTGTCGCGCCAACTCCATCCATCCATTTTGTAGGAGTTCCTCGGCGTTGCGATAGGTCGGTTCGGCATAGCGAAGCGCCCCGGACGATGCGGCATGCTCCAGCGCATCCTTGGCGTTTTGCAGTCGGGCAACAGGCGCGTCTTCACATCCGGCGCCGGACAATGCCAGAATCGTAAGTAGCAAAACAACTAGTAAGACAGTCTTAGGAGAGAAAGTCAACGTTGATCCCCGCGAAATCAAGTTGTCCATGAGTGGCGCTAAACAAGATGGGGGGCGTCAGCGAAGACCGACGTCCCCCACAGTAAACCGTATAATTACGAGGTAATTATTCTACTACTTCTTGCCGCCTTTTTTCTTGGCAGCCGCAGTAGCGATCTCGTTCATGATACCTTGGGTTCTCGACAACACTGATTCGAACTTCGACTTGGCAGCCAGGAACTTGCCACCATTAAAATCGGCTTCAGCTTCGGTGTAAGCGGAAGCAA
>CAIVAP010000120.1 GCA_903903945.1 uncultured bacterium
CGTGGTCCGCAAGCCGGATGCTGACGAACCAGTCGCTGCGCTCGCGCTCAAGGTTGCTACTGATCCTCATGTTGGCAAAATAACCTATGTTCGGGTGTATACCGGTATAATCAAGACCGGCGGGCAGGTTCTCAATGTCAATTCAGATAAAAAGGAACGAAACTCTCGGTTGTTGCAGATGCACGCTAATCGCCGCACTGACGTGCAGGAAGCGAGTGTCGGAGATATCGTGGCGGCAATCGGTCTCAAAGCAACGACTACGGGCAACACGCTTTCCGATGTCAAACACCCGATTCTGTTGGAAATGATGAAATTTCCGGAACCGGTTGTCTCCGTGGCAATTGAACCCAAGACCAAAGCCGATCTGGATAAGCTTGATCAGGGGCTGCGGCGACTGTCTGATGAAGATCCCACTTTCCGCGTATTTTCAAATGAAGAGACAGGCCAGACCATTATCTCCGGTATGGGTGAGTTACACTTGGAGATTATCGTCGATCGGCTCCTGCGCGAATTTGGCGTGCAAGCGAATGTCGGTAGCCCGAAGGTGGCTTACAAAGAGACAATTACCACATCGGTCGAGGCTGAGGGCCGGTTTATTCGACAATCGGGTGGTCATGGCCAGTTCGGCCATGTTGTGATGGAATTCGAGCCGCTGAAGAGCGGTGCCGACTTCAAGTTCGAGAATAAGATAACTGGCGGCGCAATTCCTCATGAGTATATTCCTTCGATCGAACGGGGCGTCAAAGAGGCAATGACCAGCGGTGTCGTAGCTGGCTATCCCGTTACCGGCATCTTGGCGCGGCTGGTGGACGGTTCGTACCATGAGGTCGATTCGTCTGACTTGGCGTTTAAGATCGCCGGTTCAATGGCGTTTCAGGAAGGCTGCCGCAAAGCCAAACCGGTTCTGCTGGAGCCGATTATGGATGTGGAAGTCGTTCTTCCGGAAGAATATCTGGGCGACGTAATGAACGATTTGCGGATACTGCGAGCCACTATTAAGGGCATTAATTCCCGTCCGGATGGGCAGGTGCTTTCGGCGTTTGTGCCGTTGGCGGAGATGTTTGGATATGCGACTCGGCTGCGGTCGTTGTCGCAGGGGCGGGCAATCTATACAATGCAGTTTGCTGAATATGCGCCGGTTCCGGAATCGCTTGCCAAGAAGATGGAATATACTTAGATTAGAAGCTTATGATTTTTACATATCTGGAGGATAACAGATAGGATGGCGAAGGAGAAATTCAAACGGACAAAGCCGCACGTAAATGTGGGGACGATCGGACATGTGGATCATGGGAAGACGACGTTGACGGCGGCGATGACGATGGTATTGAACCGGGGCGGGATGGCTTCGGTACGGACATTTGATTCGATTGACAACGCGCCGGAGGAGCGGGAGCGCGGGATCACGATAGCGACGGCGCACGTGGAGTACGAGACGAAGAACCGTCATTACGCTCACGTCGACTGTCCGGGTCACGCGGATTATGTGAAGAACATGATTACGGGAGCGGCGCAGATGGACGGCGCGATAGTGGTGGTGAGCGCGTCGGACGGTCCGATGCCGCAGACGCGGGAACATATCTTGCTGGCTCGTCAGGTGGGAGTGCCGTATATTGTGGTGTATATGAACAAGGTAGACATGGTTGACGATCCGGAGCTTTTGGACTTAGTGGAGTTGGAAGTTCGTGATTTGTTGACCAAGTATAAGTTTCCGGGCGACGACATCCCGGTGATCCGCGGGAGTGCTTTACAGGCGATGACGAAGGGTGCGGATCCGAATGTGCCGGCGGATGATCCGGCGTTCAAGTCGATATATGAGTTGGTGAACGCGCTGGACACTTACATTCCGATGCCACAGCGTCAGGTTGACAAGCCGTTTTTGATGCCGATCGAAGATATCTTTTCGATCACGGGACGAGGCACGGTGGCGACCGGTCGCGTGGAACGTGGCACGGTTAAGGTTGGTGACTCGGTGGAGCGGGTAGGTATCACGGACACGAAGACGGTGGTGGTGACGGGTGTGGAGATGTTCCGCAAGTTATTGGATCGTGCCGAAGCTGGCGACAACATTGGTTTGTTGCTGCGCGGCATGGATAAAGAAGAGGTGGAGCGTGGGATGGTGTTGGCGGCTCCGAAGAGTATCACGCCGCACAAGAAGTTCAAGGCGGAAGTGTACATTCTGACGAAGGAA
>CAIVAP010000121.1 GCA_903903945.1 uncultured bacterium
AGTTCAGAAGCGACGCCGGCGTATGTCCGCCAATCTCTGAACCTACCAGAACCTCATGCAGGGTCAAAGCACTGGCGTCGTAGGCAATCAAGAGATCGAAGCCGCCGAGTTCAATGCCGTCAGCCCATACGTAGACGGAATCAAAGGTGTAGTGCCCTTGAATCACATTGTGCTGCTTGGCGATCTCTGCATACATACCAACCAGGTGTATGTCGAATTCGCAGAAAACCTCTTTGCAACCGTCAGTGACCTTGATTTTGACATGGTGTACGCCAGAGTATTCAGTGTTGCCATACACCGTCGGCCAACTGAAAGCACCAGTCACCTCATCGACTACGAAAAGACCGGCAGTGGTTGGGCCAGAGAAGTTAACCAGCGTGTACTTAAGCGCTAGCGGGTAACCATTCGACGGAAAAACCGCATCGGGATCAACAGCATGCACATAGCCGTCAAAGGTCTCACCCCAAACTACCGGGTTTTCGGCGTCCGGGTCCGGACACACTGTAAACATCGGATACTGATTCAGCGTCACCGTCACGACGGAAGTGTCGTAGTCGGTCAAGCCACAAGCATCCGTCGCCTTCATGATGAAGGTATAGATTCCGGTGACGGTCGGGGTGAACGTGATGGTGCCACCACTGTAGCTACCCGGACTGGAGATCAACTCACAGTTTGATAGACTACCAAGCGGATTTACGTCCGGATCAGTGCAGCCTGCTGCAAAACTGATCTCAGTCGGATCGCACTGGAACACGGTCTGGTCGGTGCCCGCGTTCGCAACCGGCGGTTGATTCAATGTCACCATTACAGTGGTGATACAACTGGCTGTTTCTTCGCAAGCATCGGTCGCAACCAGCGTAAGAGTGTTTACACCGGCTACCGGCGTAAAGGTGAACGAGGCGGGGTACGGGGGTGCCAGCGGGGCACCATTTACTGTTACCGAAGTAAGGTTGCCATTCGCAGCAGTGGCGCCGAATCCGGGGATTGTAATCGGATCGAGATTGCAGACGAACGGCGACGAATTGCCGGGACAGGTAACAGTCAGATTGTTAGTCACGTTGATCGTGTAGTCCTCTACCTCGCCATAGGTATCGATGCCGCATGGCGAAGGCGTATCGCCGTATGTGAGTCTGATTCTCATACGATGCGAACCGGGGGCGGCATTGCATGGGGCAGTGATAGTGCCGGTATAGGGGCCGGCGCCCGGAGTACCGGTAAGAACAACCAGCTCTTCATCAGTGAAGAGGAAGTCGTTGTTCCAATCGACCCAGATACCGCATTGGTCAGAGCTGTAGTACGGATATACACCATTTACTACAGTGATCGGTAAGGAAGTACCCTGAACCATGCTGGTCGAAAGGGAAGTGTAGTCGGAGTAACCGTCAACAAGACCACAATCAGTAGCATTATCGATGCTACCAACTGCTACGTTGCTGATGTACTCGTCGCAGTAGATGGCGCCTGCACCGCAGTAATCAGTGAGAGCATTAGCAACCACATGGATGGTGTATGGTCCATCGGAATAGTTGGAAGGATCATTCATCACCGGGTAATAGTAGGTTCCCGGGCCGAGCGTCCAATTGATAGTGACGTTGCCGTCAGGGCAAGTGGTTGTGTTGTATGATCCACCATAAGTGTAACCTGTACACGGGCAACCCAGGGCCAAATTAAGCCAAGAATTTAGGAAAGCAGGACTGGTCCCGCAGTAGTCGAGGGTGACGCTAGCGGGGAAGTCGATTGTGAAAGCTTCCCACACGTTAGGATAAGAACTGAAACCCGAGCAATCAGTTCCCACTGTGGCTCCGTGGGTCGTGCCCGTAAAGGTCACGGGATCACCCTTGGTCAACAAAACCGGAGTAACATTCTCGCAGTTGTCATTCGACGGAGGCGGCGGGCAGTTCACGCCATTGACGTGAATTGTGTATGGGCCTTCGGCGTCGTAGGTTGGATCATCCAGCACCGGGAGGTACCAAGTTCCGGCCGGGACGTTACTGTATACGATCGTTATATTGCCATCGCAAGCAGTCCAATTGTAGGAACTATAGAGCAGATAGCTGGTACACGTGCAACCGTTGACGAGCACGACGTTGATATTACCAAATGTCGGAGTCGTGCCGCAATAGTCAACGGTGATGTTCATGCACTCGGTTGTCGTAAAGGCGTGCCAAACTTGGGGATAACTCAATAACGGACAGTCGTTGGTCGCGCCGGTATTGTCACCGGTGAAGGTTAGCGGTGATCCTCCAACCAACAGGACCGGAGTTACCGAAGTGCAGTTGTCGTTCGGCGGAGCCAGAGCGCAACTGGTGCTAAGGACACCGTCGCCGGATGCCGTACCGTAACCACCGACTTCGATCAGGTACTGATTACCGGCTACGGCAGCGAAAGTAGTCCTCGAAGCATACGGAGCTCCACCACAGCCATCGTCGTCTGTAGCCAAAGCGGTAGTGGGCGGGCAGGTGCCGCCATCCCAGACTCGTAGTTTGGTGTCATAGCTGGAACCGCAGAGGCTAACGGTTGCAGCGCCGTTGCAGGTAGCGGTGTAACGATACCAGACGTTTGGTCCAATGATAAATCCGCCCGGACCATCAAAGGTCGCTGTGGTGGTCGAGAACGGCAGATTCGTAACGGTGCCGATGGCTATTGCACCGGCGCAGTTGTCGTTCGGCGGAGGCGGCGGACAGGCCACGCTATTGACGTGGATTGTGTACGGTCCATCGGCATCGTTGGCAGGATCGTTCATTACCGGGTAATAGTAGGTTCCCGGAGCGAGCCCGTTCCAAGTGATACTGATGTTGCCATCACCGCAACTGCTGGTGTTCCACGTTCCAGCGGGTGTGAAACCTGTACACGGGCAACCCAGAGCCAAATTGAGCCAGGCATTGCCGTAAGCAGGGCTGGTGCTGCAATAGTCCAGAGTGACTTTCGAGCAGGCAGTGATTGTAAAGGCCTCCCAGACGTTGCCACCAGGGAAAGACACACAGTCTGGTGTGGCGTTGGTGGTCGTGCCGTTAAAGGTCACGGGAACACCCGGAACCAGCACAACCGGGGTAACATTTTCGCAGCTGTCGTTCGGCGGCCCAGCAGGCGCCTCTTCCATTGTCAGGTCGAAATCCGGAATGCAATCCGGTGTCGGCCAAGTAGTGACAATGAGATAGTATGTGCCGGGGGCAAGCGACGCGATACCGCTATAAGCATCACCAGAGGAACCGCCTTCTACTCCGAGGACGCAGCCGCCGGCTGGCGGGCAGGTGGTACCGACTTGAAAGCCGGTCCAATCTGTGCCTTTTGGATCCAACGTAAACTTGACGACGGTCGCGGTCGTGACATTCAGTCTGTAAACGATGTCCTCGCCGTCGTAGTAACTAGAATAAATGCAATCTGCAATATAATCGAAGCCACGACCGCAGGTGTACTGATTGAGATCGGAATAGGGAAGCGCAATCGGCAAATTGACGTCGATCGGATTTGAACAATTGTCGCCAACGGTCAAGCCCGAGGAAGGCTTTTTCGGCGTGTTACTCGGCGCGTGAGCCGGTCTCTTGAATATTGCAGTTGTCCCAGTCGCCTCAGGCGGTTTCGGAGTAATACTTCCCTCATGCATCGCCGTAAGCGATTTCTGAGTAATATCTCCCGCGCCCATCGACCTAATCGTCGTCGGTCCGGTTGGGGCAATCTTCTCCGCGAGGGCGAGTGACGACATGAACAACAACAAGACAATCAGTGTGAGGAAGATCCTCAACATCATTCTGTATGAATTCATAGATTCACCTTTCGTTAAGTAAAACCGAAATATCTAAGTTCCAGTATTTATGTGGTAATCGCCTAAACGATTTCACCTCCTAAGTCAAAATGAAGACACCAGAAAGTAATTAACGACAAGTAAGAAATGAGATTTGGCGAGAATGGATTAAGGATTGATGCATTTGTTAGTCAGTCAGATGGGGTAATAATCCACCATCATCAAACTCAATAAATGCGCGAGTCAGAGGCTTATGACTACTAATAAACGTGCTGCTACTGCAATTCATGATGTGCACGGTGCACATCAAAACGTTCAACCATGCGGGAAATGTACAGATTTGCTTCAGAATGTCAAGGATATATTTGGGTTTTTCGATTCTTATTGAAGCGTCCCGATCGGGTTTCGGAACGTTGGTTTTAGCGCCCAAGTGTAGGCTCGTGGGTCGGGCCCCCTAAGTGAAGCGCAAAACCCGACACTCTCCCACGGTTAGACAGGAGGGTGCTGTAGTGACTGAAGTCATTCCTACAAAACGACTTATCGAAGCGTGTCACCAGGCAGTCGGAGCGACTTTAGTCGCGACTTCTCACCTGACTTTGAGTGCGGTGTTTGGGTGGCGGAGTGGATAAGCTGACGAAAGTTGTGTTGTTTGAGGCGGGATCGGGCGGTTTGGCTTGTCTACGGGACAGCCAAAGACCGCAAAAGAGAATAGTAGGTTCAAGGACTTCCTGCATCCGGGACCGAGCGGTATTGTCGAGATGCTAGAGGTTGTCCCATAAGCGTGGTTTTGGCGGACGGACTGAAGATTTTTTGTAGGGGCGACCCTCGTAGTCGCCCGTTGACCATTCATTCCACCAATGTTCATGCGGGTCGCCGCAAGGGCGACCCCTACATATTGTACGCCGTACTTGGCTCGTATGCCCAAAGCGTAACTTATGGGACAACCTCGCTATGCCTGCCTGCAAGTCGCTCCTACAACTCTGGAATGGTGTGACAATCACAAAGACGCTTGGGAGAGGTCCTTCAGCAGTTCCTGCCGAACTTGCGTTTGAGGTTCCAGAGCATTAGTATGCAGATGAATGGTCAGCTGCCCGATTCTTGTCCGGAGAACTGATGAGTCCGAGATCTGAAACTCGTCGCGAACAACTCGTCGTTTACATAGTCATTCTGCTGACCGGGTTTACCTTCCTCATATACGAAGTCAGCTGGAACCACATGCTATCGCTTGTGCTGGGAACCACGGTCGCGGCCTCGACCATCGTGCTGGCGTCGTTCATGGCCGGATTCGGAGCCGGTGCGTACTACTGGGGCTACAAAGCCAGCCGGAGGACTCATACGGTGATCTTGCCGGCGTTACTTGGTGGCGTAGGTCTTGTCGGCGCGATCAACTATTTTCTCATTGCAGACGCGCTGCCGTATCTGTATGCGGCGTTTCCCGGCAGCATGGCAGCCGATGCAGTTGTTTTTGCAGTGGCGGCCGGACTGCTGTTTGTCCAGACATTCCTGATGGGTGGTATTTTCCCGATCGTCTGCGAGATCGCAATCCGCTCTGACGAAAGCATCGCATCATCACTGGGGCACCTTTATGCGCTGGAAACGCTGGGGAGTACAGTCGGTGGGATTGCCGCCGGTTTTGTCTTCTTAGGCTTGCTTGGACAGAAGAACACGGTTGGACTGGCAGTGATTGTCAACGTGGCTATGGCTGTCTGGCTTCTGACGGTGAGGAAGTCCGATCGGGCGAAAGAAATGCCCGTTGCCGTGTCATCTTCCGACGCCGCAATGCCGGAAGATGCCGCGCGAAAGCGCCGCTACGACAGACAGACCATTCCGGCAACGTACCGACAGATTGCCCTCGTGGGTTCCTTTGTCTGTGGTTTTGTCATGCTTAGTCTGCAGGTGCTGTGGATCAGGATGTTCCGCGTCTATCTGACGAACACCAGTTACACATTTACGCTGGTGGCCTCCCTGGTCATACTTGGCCTGTTCGCGGGTAGTATCCTATTCAAAGATAGGCACCATCGCATCAGCAATTACCCGCGCTCAATGCTACGTGTCATGCTGTTCATGGGAGCGCTATCAGGATTGGGATTGCTGTTGCTCATATTCCTTCCCGAAATTCTCATGTTCCCGTTTCAGGCAGTGCTAAGTAATCCTCTAGCGCGAGTCCTGCTTCTGCCGCTGGTGGCCTCACTGCTGATCGTCTTTCCGCCAGCGGTATTCTCCGGCTACGCCTTTCCTCTGGCGTGTCATATGTACACACTGGGAAATCAAACCATCAGTAGAGATGTCGGCCGCGTGTTGATGGTCAACACAATCGGCTGTGTGATCGGCCCGATCGTGGCTACGTTCCTCTTGCTGCCAGTGCTTGGGGCTGCTGTTTCGGTCTTAGTAGTACTCGCTGGGTTGGCCGGGACGGCGTTGTATATCCTGCAGCGCTCGAATCCACTACACGCAACCAGAGCGGCGGGGACCATCCTTTACGTTGTGACCGCTGGGTTGCTGGTGGTGATCATCTTGCGCCCGGAAATCAGGATTCTCCCGCCGTCGTTCAGCCGCTCCAATTTCGAGGTACTCTTCTACCGGGAATCCGTGGAAGGGACACTTTCCGTTGCTCGAGATCGAGGAAACCGCTCCGGTTCCACATCCACTTATGTTAACAACAGCGCCGTCATAGGATCAACCTACGATGCCATCAAGGCCGTCAAGATGGTGGGCCACTATCCGTTCCTTCTTGGAGGAGAACGCAAGAAGGTACTGGTCATAGGATTTGGGATTGGTGTGACGACGTCGGCTATCGCGTCGCATCCCGAGGTTGAATCGATTGAATGTGTCGAGCTGGTAGCCGGCTTGAAAGATGCCGCAGTATTCTATCGCGACCTGAACCATAATGTCGTTGAGGACCCCAGACTGAAGATCATCTCCGGCGATGGTAGGCACTATTTGCAGCAGACGTCAAATACGTATGACCTGATATCCTGTGACCCCACACACCCTATTCTTGGTTCCGGAAATCTCTATACAAAAGACTACTTCGAGTTGTGCCGCAAGCATCTCAATCCTGGCGGGGTGGTCTCCCAATATTTGCCACTGCATAAGCTGCGCACGGAGGAATTCATGGGAATCATCAGTACGTTCCATTTAGTGTTTCCGAATTGCGTTGTCTGGCTCGGGAACATTCACGCCGTGCTTTTGGGATCGATCGATCCGATTAAGATCGATTTCGAGCAGTGGTCTGCTCGCGTGGCCCAGCTTGGACAAGACCCAAATTTCTACAGCGAGCCCTATCACTTGGCTGCGACTATGGTACTGGACGGCCCCACGATTGCCCACTTGGGGATCCATAGCAAGATACTCTCTGACGATCGCTCATATACCGAGTTTTTTGCACCGGCCTGTTTGGATGAAGCCAACCTCACGAAGAATCTTCGATACCTCATGGACAACCGGGCCGAGATGGGAGCAGTGTTCAACAACATCAAGGATCCCGGGAAGATGGCTAAGTTTGTGCAAGGCAACCAATTGCTGACGGAAAGTTTGTTTTACCAGCTGAACGGAGACAAGCAGCGCGGCCTACAATCGCTTCGCGAGGCGTGCCGTGTGAACCCTGAGGACCAGGAGTTTCCGTTTCTGATCCGGTTGAATTATTGAATCGAGACCGGAAAAGTGGGGCCATCTTGTGGCCAAGGTTAGTGTCGTCTGACCCGGCGATCCACAAGCCGACGGCGGTAAGCATGCCAACGTTACCGCGAAGATAGCGCTGATCGCCCAGCTAATGAAAGACACGACAAATTCCGAGTTCTTCGGGTTCTCGTTTCGGCGGAAACTCAGAGTTTTTGCGCTGTGAGCGTTTTTGGGTTGGTTTTTTGCCAAATTCACATATATTACTAACCGGCTTACTTGCAACACGGCTTCGAGAAGAATGAACATTGTTTATAGTCCATCACATCGCAGAACCACCATGAACTTTTCACGACCCGAACATTGGAGGTAGTCTTGAGAAAGCTCGTTATTGTCACCCTCACGCTGCTACTCGTGGTCAGCTATGGCAGCGCAGTTTTTGCCGCACAGACGATCAAGTTGAGCGACGCGACCAATGGGATCACGCTACTTGAACGTGATCAAAACGGCCTTACGCTAAAGGTGTCTGTTGGCTCTCTGGAAGTCGACCCGGTCGGCACAAAGGCCGGAACTTTCACCCTTCTTTCCGGACAGAACTTCGACCATTCAGCGATGATCGGGGAACCAAGTCTTCCGGTGGCCAATCAGCTTCTTGCCATTCCACTTGGCTGCGAGCTTACGGCTAGCGTTGTTTCGAGTGATGTCCAGGAGATTTCCCTGGCAGATTTTGGAGCAAATGACCGTCTCCTACCGGTACAGCCGTCACTGTCCAAGTCGGCGAATCCGGCGGATGTTCCCTTTGAGTTCAAAGAGGACGTCTACAAGCGGTCCGGCTACTACCAGCTTCCGTCGGCCGCTGCCGAAGTTGTCGGCATTATGCGCGGTCTTCGGGTTGGTAGAGTTTCAATCTCTCCGGTGCAGTACAACGCCGCCGAGAATCGGATCAAGGTTTACCACGAAATGACCGTCCGCATCAGCTTTAACAATGCGGACTGGGCTGCCACCAATGAAATGTTTACGAATTCCTATTCTCCGGCATTTGAGCCTGCTTACGAAATGCTGATGAACTCCAATGACAACTCATTCGGACTTCGCAACGACCTTACTCGTTACCCGATGACGCTGGTCATTGTCTCTCACCGCATGTTCGAGGCTCAGTTGCAGCCCTTCATCGCCTGG
This sequence comes from uncultured bacterium, assembly GCA_903903945.1. Classification (GTDB taxonomy): domain Bacteria; phylum Zixibacteria; class MSB-5A5; order CAIYYT01; family CAIYYT01; genus CAIYYT01. Next base: position 8,540 of record CAIVAP010000121.1, read on the forward strand.
AAAATCAAGAAGGGCTTCAAGGTGATCGTGGGTTACACCGATGTCATCGGAACCACGACGGCTGCCATCAAGACTTACCTGCAGAATCTATACAATACTGAGAGCCCGAAGCCGACGTATGTGCTCTTCTGCGGCGACGTCGGTCAGGTTCCGACCTGGACAGGCACGTCCGACGGTCAAGCGACGGACCGGAACTACTGCGAATACACCGGTGACAATATCCCGGAAGTCTACTATGGCCGTTTCTCGGCGCAGACCACAGCTCAGATGCAGCCGCAGATTGACAAGACTCTTGAGTATGAGCAGTATACGATGCCTGATCCGAGCTATCTGGCTCACACCGTCATGGTCTCCGGTGTTGACGGCACTTACGCGGTGACCTATGGCAATGGCCAGATCAACTATGGCACCAATCTTTATTTTAACGCTGCTCACGGCATAACGCCGCACGTGTGGCTGTATCCAGCTTCTGATGCGGCCGGCGCTGCCGCCGCGGTAATCGCGCAGGTGAATTCCGGTATCGCATTTGCGAATTACACCGCTCACGGTGGCGAGACCGGCTGGTCCGATCCACCGTTCTCAGTCAGCGACGTCGCTGGCATGACCAACGATCACAAGTATGGTCTGTTGGTCGGCAATGCCTGCGTCACCGGTACTTACGACTACAGCAGCAACTGCTTCGGCGAGGCCTTGTTACAGAAGGCCAACGGCGGCAGTATCGGATACATCGGCTCCTCGGACAATACCTACTGGGACGAAGACTACTGGTGGGGAGTTGGTGGTGGCAAGGCGATCGTCGCGGCTGGTCCGCCATACGATGCCACGAAGCTTGGCTCCTATGACGGCACGTTCCATGATCATGGCGAGGCAACGACAGAGTATTACATCACTCAGGGTGCGATGATCTTCTGCGGTCTGTTGGCCGTCGAACAATCTTCCAGTTCCCGCAAGCTGTACTACTGGGAGGAGTATAACCTCCTGGGTGACCCGTCAGTCAGCAACTACATGCATGTCCCGTCCACCAATACGATCTCACACATGCCGTCGATGATGATGACTTCCGCGACTTTTACCGTCACGGCGGATGTGGGTTCATACGTTGCTCTCTCGTCCGGAGGTGTGCTTCATGGCGCCGGTCTAGTTCCGCCAGGTGGTACCCTTGATCTCCCGGTAGCTGCCTTTGGCGTGCCCTGTGCCGCCGATCTCGTGATCACCGGACAGAACAAGATCCCGTACACGGCGACGATTCAGGTTATTGCGCCGAACGGTCCGTATATAGTTTACAATTCTAACACTATCAACGACGCGGCCAGCAACAACAACGGCATGATCGATTTTGGCGAGAATATCCTTCTCGGCATGCAGTTGATCAATGTCGGCCCCGATGCCGCCACTGGTGTCCTCGCCGTTCTTTCGACGACGGACGGCTACGTCACGATTACCGATGCCACCGAGGACTACGGCACGATGGCCGGCAATATGACCGTTAAGAGCATCGCCGATGCTTTCGCGTTCACAGTTGATCCTCTGATTCCGGACGGTCACACTGTCAAGTTTGATGTTACCGTTCATGGCACGGGAGGAGACTCAATCTGGACCAGCTTCTTCAACGTCACGGCCCACGCGCCAAGCGTAGCCTACTTGTCTGTCAGCATCAACGACGTAACCGGCAATAATAATGGCATTCTGGATCCGGGCGAGACTGCGCCGATAGTAATTACTCTTAAGAACACCGGAACCGGCCAAGCGTTCAACGTTACTGCTACTATGAGTGAGCTCGATGACAAAGTCGAGATCCTCGATGATGCGGGTGCTTTTGGCAACATCGCTGGGGACGGTGGCGTCGGAAGTAACACTACGAATACGTTTATCGTGAAGGCCGATTCGACGTGTCCAATGGGTCATGCACTATTGGCCAAGTTGACGATTGCCGCCGATGGCGGTTATATCTCTTCTTCCAACTTCAACATGACAATCGGCGACCGTGTAGCGTTTTTCCTTGAAGACTTCACTGCCGAACAGGGTTGGGAAGGTCTTGGCACTACGGCACAGTGGCAGATTGGCCCGGCAATCGGTGGCTCGAACGGAAGCTACCCGGCTGATCCTTCTGACGACCATACTCCGACCGGCGCAAACATGATGCTGGGAAACAACCTCGGCAATCCGGGTTCGTATGCAAACAGCATCTCCGGGACCTACTGGTGTAATTCTCCGATCATCGACTGCAGCAATGCAAGTGGCGTGCTCATGAGCTATTGGCATCAGCTTGGTGTCGAAAGCCACAGCTACGACAGCGCCTTCTTTGAAGTGTTTGACGGCACAGACTGGATCAATCTGTTCACCAACTCCGCTACTTTGGACGAGACGGGCTGGACCTTGAGTTCCTACGATTTATCACAGTATGCCGATGGAAATCCACTGTTCCAGCTTCGCTGGGGATTTGGTGGCACCGACGGCTCGCAGGTTCACGGCGGCTGGAACATAGACGACATTGAACTCAAGGGCTATGTGTCGTCAAGTGCCGGTGCCGCGGCCTACACGTTTGCCCCCGAAACGATTAGCGCCAGCTTGGTTGGTGGTGATTCCACGGTCGTAAGTCTCCTGGTTTCCAACTCCGGCCAGTCGAACCTGAGAATCAGGTTCACTCCGGTGGCGAGTTGGTTACAGTGCCCGGCCACGCAAAACATCATTGCTCCGGGTGAAGACGTCACTATTCCAGTGACCATCAAGTCAGCCGGAATGGCGTTGGGCGCAAACAGTGGCACCCTGAGTTTCGTGTCCAACGTGCCGGGTCACACGACCGGTACCATATCCGCGCAAGTGTACATCTTAATCCCGCAGATTGCCACGGCCCCAACATCTGTAGCGGCATATGTCGATAGTGGTGCAACCACTTCTAAGCAGGTGATTATCACCAATGCCGGTCCGGGTCGCCTTACCTATGCGGTCGCCTACAACACCGATAAGACTGCTTATGCGCCTCCCGTTCCACAACAGCCAATAGGTACTCGTATTGCTGATCCGGATAAGACCGGCTTTACTGAACCGTACTATGCACCGGTCACGAAGAATTCCGGTGGTCCGGATGCGTTTGGCTATGTCTGGAAGGATTCGGATAATCCGACGGGGCCGGCTTACAGCTGGGTAGATATTGCAGCAACCGGAGCCAATATCACTTCTGGTTTGGCCGACGACAATCTTATTGGACCGTTTTCGATCGGATTCAACTTTCCGTTCTACGACACGTCCTACTCGCAGTTTTGGATCGGCTCTAATGGATTGATCGGCTTCGGTTCTTCTGTGAGCATTACCTCACTGTTGAACACGCTGATTCCGAACGATAGTCTACCGAACAACTTTATCGCCTGGTGCTGGGATGATCTGAACATTTTGGACGCTGACAACCCGGGTGGCAAGGTGTTGATGCAGAATGTCGATGGCAATCTGGTAATCGAATTCAAGGCGTATCCTGAATATGATTTGGCCGTTAACCCCGGGGACACGATCACAGCAGAAGTGATTTTGTCACCCACCGGCAAGATCAAGATTCAGTACAAGTACATTGCACCGGGATTCGATCATGTTGGTTGCACGGTCGGTATCGAGAATCGGACCGGCCTGATCGGTCTTCCGGTTGTCGTCAACGCCACTTATCTGAAGGACCAACTGGCTATACAGTTCAAACATCCCGATGATACCTGGCTCTCGGCCAGCCCGATGGGTGGGGTTGTCAATCCGGGCAGTAAGGATACTATTGATGTGCGGTTCGATGCCACTGACTGCATCCGTACTACTTACATGGGTGTCATGACGCTGATCTCTAATGCTCCGGCCAATCCAACGATCAACATCCCGATCACGATGACCGTCGGCGCGATGCGCGGTGACGCGAACAATAGCGGCACAATCAATATTTCCGATGCGGTTTACTTGATCGCATACATCTTCTCGGGCGGTCCCGCTCCAATTCCGGCCGAAGCAGGTGATGCCGATTGCAACGCGACCTGTAACATTTCGGACGTGGTGTACTTGATTGCTTATATCTTCTCGGGCGGTGCAGCGCCCTGCACGAAATAACTTCGCTTTGAAGCCAATCAGACGCTGACTGTTCAAGGGAGCCTCCTGACGGAGACTCCCTTCTTTTGTGGGGTTGTTGCAAAACAGGGATTTTTGTTGATTATGGATAATATGGATGAGAGATTGAGTGGTAATGAGTTTGAAGAAGCTGGAGCGACAGGTGAGCTTGATAGTTCCGACGATAGAGGATCTGGTATGTGGTGATCATCGGTATCGGTCGATGCTAAAGGTTTTGGATTTTGGGAAGTTGACGCGGTCGTTGTTGATGTCGGCCTTGGCTGACAACCTCAAACGTTTGATCAAAATCGTCTTGGTTCCCATTCCCCTGATCGAGGTCTAAAGGGAGTAGTCTGTCCAATAACACCCTGAGGCGGTAAGTGAGGCTCGAAAAACCGAGAACCAGCCTCAAAAAGAACCGGCAAATCAGAGAATCCACCAATCCCTGAGTCATCAAACCCCACCACATACCCACTTCCAGTCAAAATCACCATTTTGCTGCAGTCCCCAATAAGATGGCGAACAATAACCGTCACAATCCAAGGCATATTCGTACTCCGCCGTGGTGAGTGAGTTTGTCGCTATAAACCCTATGGCTCGCGCTGTCAGATACATGCCGTCCAGCTGACACGCTTTGATGTGTGATGCGGATTGCACAGGGTGGAAGGTCGCGACTAAAGTCGCTCCTACACACTGGCAATGAACGTGGTCCCTGCGCTTTGCAGGAGCGGCTTTAGCCGCGACATTTCGGGCGACAAAAGCTTTTCAACTGTCCCTTTGTGCAAGGCAGGATGACGTGAACTGCAATAAAGAGGCAAAAGCCGTCGGCCAGTGCCAACCTCGGCCGACGGCTGGTTCTATTAGAAGCGAAGACCGATCGAAACACGCTGTACCGACGACAGCCGTCCGAAATCGGCCCAGGCGTAATTGACGTTCAGATCGGTATGCTGCCAAACCTTGAGATTTAGACCGGCCCCGAAGGTGACATTCTCTTCCTCGTAGTTGATCTTGTAACCGCCACGCACGAAGAACTTGTCGAAAAATGCCACTTCGGCACCCAGCGCACCCTGTTGATAGTTGTCGGAAGGATCGTGCGCCTCAACGGCAAGAGTCACACGCGTGTTCTTGGAATACTGCAAGTCATAGGCGGCGCCGATGCGGAACACCAGCGGCAACTCGTAGGACTCGACGGACAATTGACCCTTGGTCTGGTCGTTATTTGCATTGTCAGGCGACGGATTATACCGGAAGTCCAGTTCTGTGCCACTGAACTTGAGTTGCGGTCCCAGGTTCGAGATATTCATGCCGATGCGCAGATTGCGATAGCCGGGGCGCAGCATCGTGCCGAAATCAAAAGCAACGCCGCTGGCTCGCTCTTCCGAGATACGCTCGGTTACATACTTGACGTTCAATCCGACAGAGAAGAAATCGGTCATTTGCCTGGCATAACCGAATGCAAGAGCATAGCTGGTTGCGGAAAACATCCGTCCGGTACCGTCCGGCTGTTCGACGGTAGTGATCTCCATATCCCCGGATGACAGCACTGTGGCGGAGGCGCCGATCGTGCCAAATTTCGTCGGTGTTACATAGGCAATGTAGTTAAGCGTGACATCGTTGATCCAATTAGTATTGGTGAACTCCAGATAGGACTTGGAGATGCCGCCCATCGCTGCCGGATTCCAATAGAGCGCATAGCCGTCGTTGACAGAAGCTACGGATGCTTCTCCCATGGCCGTGTATCGGGCGCCCATTCCCAGTTTGAGAAACTGCGCACCCGCGGTACCCACTTTAGAGAGCGAATTACCGGCATCCGCGGCGCCACATACAAGCAGCGCCAAGCCGGCAACCAACAAAATATATCTAAGTCGTTTCATTGCTGCCTCCTGACATCAAGCTACTTGATTACCGCGAATTTGCCGACTCGCGTCCCAACGCTGGAGTCGACATTGTAATAATAGAGCCCCGGTGCGATACCTTGTCCGTTGCTTGAGAGCATGTTCCAAACCAGGGTACCGCTGCCTTCATTTTGCAGTGTTTGCACCAAATCGCCGGATAGCGAATAAATCCTGACAGTCGCCTTGTCCGGCAGATGGATGAACTCCATCCGTCGCTCTCCTTCCACCGTCTCCCACGACGCCCTCGCGATATATGGGTTAGGTACGACTCTGATCTTGTCCAATTCCGCTGATGCATCTGCGTGATCGATACCAGGTGACTTGAAGATGAACTTGTCGCCCAAACCGTTCACCGGTGCTCCGTTGATCTGGAAAATGTCGCCGACATGGTAACTCGTGTCGGAAACCGCAAAGCGGAAGAACCATGTGTAATAGTATGGAAAGCCTTCCGGGTGAGCCGATCCGTCATAAGGATAGTCGACCACAACGATATAATCGCGATTGCGAGGATCCCAGGCCGGATTCTCCGAATCTTGATGATAGATTTCGGCAATAACCTGTTGATTCGTGGTAATATTCCAAATCTCGAACGGAAGTTGGATCGGTGTAACATCATTGTAGACCGAATATCCCTCCGAGCCGCTTGCCGTAAAGCGTACCTGATATGTCGAGCGAAAGTGAATGTCGCCGCCCAAAGGCAATCCAAACACATCGGCAGTCGGACCATAAGTGTTACCGAGATGTAGTGTCGTATCGCTACCACTGGCGAACGCAACCTGAGCAAAGCGGGACGGCCAGCGCTCGCCGTTAATCACCAGCACTCTGACCCCGTCAACGAGGGGAGCCATTGCTACGGCGCCGGTTTGATCGGTCAAGTCCTTTGCGAGCGTGTCTCCCGTCGTCTTGTTTACGACGTGCCATGTTGTCGCCAGCGGCGACTCCACGAAACCAACTTCATATTCCTGACCGGTCAATTGTGTCGGGTCAAACAGTTCAGCGGCCAGACTACCGTCCGACCTTTGACCTGCGCCCGTGAATGTGTGCACCAGCGTCTTCTGTATTTCATAGTAGCCTGCGGGATTAGTGCGAGGAGTCACCGAGACGGCGTTAATATCGCCTGTCGGCGTGCCGTAGGCAGTCTGCAGCATTCCAACGCCGGCTGCCGCATCTCCCTTGTCGAACCCGACGACGGAATACCAGTACTCAAACCCATTGGTCAGTGCTGCGTCGACGTAGGTGTGCGGTATCGGCTCAGATAAATCATCAACGCGCCAAATCGCCAGTGGTACATAATCCGGTCCGATACTGCCATCCGAGTGGCGCTCCAGTCTGCCCCAGGTCGCTCCCAGATCGTCTGAACGGTAGATTTTGTAGCCCGCAAAGTCGAGCGAATTGCTCATCGGATCGATACTCGCTTCGGCGTTGCGATTCCAGGACAACCGCGCCTGTTTGTCGCCCACCAACACGGTTACTTGGGACGGTTTTGGCGGTTCCGGTCCGAGGAAGTGGTTACTGTAAACGGCTTGCGCCATTTGTGCCTTCTGTCGAAAATCGGCTTCATCATACCCGGCAATGATCGCAAACCCAATGCGGATGGTAGAGTCTTGTTTCAGATCGATGCCGGAGGTGCACTGGAGATAGTATTGATCGCCCGGAGGCAGCGACGAGTCAAATTCGTGCGCGGCGATGAAAGCATAGCGTTGCGGATCCTGTGCCGGGACTTCCTCCCAGTGACCGGTGCGAAAAGCAGTCATGCCTATATTCTGCGGCGTCTCGATGTAGCGGGTTCCCATGATGCCGGTTCTAACTGAAGGTCCCCAACCCGGATCATAGCCGTCGGCGTCATAGGTCCAGGCGAGATTCAGCGAGCTGTCCATCTTCACAAGATCGCCGAGACGTCCATTTTCGCCGGTTCCATCGGGACCGCCGATATCAAAATCGCAGTAGAGTCCGAAAGCAAAGTCGGTGTAATCGTACTCGCTTCTATTCGTTATCTCCAAGACGACGAAAAGGAAATCTTGATTGTAGCTATAATTCCACTGATAAACGGTCTGGGTCATCTCCAGCCCCAAGAGTGGTACGCCCAGTGCGGCATCGTCAAAGCGATAGAAACTTTCCTGCAGTGAGGCTGCACCACCGGGAACCATTGCCTTTGTCTGGTTGTCCCAGACGCGGTTGTAATCCCATAGCCGTACTTCCGGATTCCAAACACGCCAGCCGTTAGCCGGTCGACAAATACCGGCGCCAACGGTATCCAATGGATTGTAGTCAAAACGGGTCGTATCGGTTGAAAGCCGAATCTGGTAAGACTCCGTCCCCGAAATCAGCGACGGAATAGGCGCAAAATCATCTTCTGTGTTGGCAACCAGAGTATCGCGACTAACACGGCTTGCTCCCATCCAGTACTTCATTTCCCCAATATAATTGTGGCCTGAACCCTTCGGCCATTCGCCGGAGGGACGACCGTATTCCCTCTGCCCGCCGATAGCGCCCCAATTGGAAACGGTCGTAGCGATATTACCCTTATCCTGGATCACGATATCTTGTACTTCCGGTGGCGGCAACAAGGTGTTCTGCGGCGCCGCGACTACCGTCGGTCCGCTAATGCACGTTAGCGTGGCGATCAAAGCCGCTGCTATCAACAAGTGTCTGACACTCATGAGGATTCCTCCGAATCGACAATGGCCTGTCTGGGTGCGGTTTCTGCCGACCCAAGCTGATACCTTAGAACATCCATTCCAACCCCCACTGAATACTGATCGGTTCGTCATAGTATTGCGGGTTCTTGGCCAGCAGACGATGTAACCGATTGAGATTCTCCACAACCGCCGGTTCCTGTGAGTCCGCAGACGTCCCGTAAATATAACCATCATCATTGGGCAAACCGGTTCGGGTATAGACGTTGGTCACGTTTCGTCGGTCGAAGAGATTGTTGATCTCAACAAAAAGCCGCAGTTTGGACTATTCGTTCTTGGCCAGATAGAAATCCTTGTCCATGCGGAGATCTACTCGGTAGGTTGCCGGCATCCTGCTTTCGTTAAGACCACCTCTCCGCAAGCCGCTTTCGTCGGTCTTGGTGTAAGGCATCCCGCTG
>CAIVAP010000122.1 GCA_903903945.1 uncultured bacterium
CGGTGATGTTGCGCAGTGTCGCAACGTCGTTGTCTGTCTTAAATGGCGACTTGCTCGTGATCATCTCATAAAGCACGACACCCAGCGAAAAGATATCCGACCGCTGATCGACTTCTTCACCCTTGGCCTGCTCGGGAGACATATACCCAATCGTACCGAGAGTAGAACCCGTCTTTGTCAGGTGGTCGGTTCCAACAACCGACGCCAAGCCAAAGTCGAGTATCCTTGCCCGTCCGTGCGAGTCGATCAGTACATTTGCCGGCTTGATGTCTCGATGTGTGACACCCTTCTCGTGTGCGGCCTGCAGGCCCTCAGCGATCTGGATTCCGATTTCCAGCACTTGCGGAATTGACAGTTCGTGATGGGAAGCGTGATCCCGCAGCGATTGCCCCTCGATATGCTGCATCGCAAAGAAGGGTCGTCTCTGAAACTCGCCGACTTCATAGACTGTCACGATGTTGGGATGATCGAGCTTGGCAGCAGCCTGCGCTTCGCGCTCGAAACGTTGACGACAAGCTTCATCCTGACACAGGTGCGGTGAGAGAAACTTCAACGCGACTTTGCGGTTGAGCTTCGTATCCTCAGCCAGATATACCTCACCCATCCCACCGGCGCCGATCTTCTCGACGATCCGGTAGTGGTTGATGACCGTGTCTTTAGAAATCACCGTCATTTCTCGTGTCTTGTCGTCGTCAGGCTTTAGCATTCTTGATTCTCTTTGTCACTGCTCAATCTTCATTTTCCTGAGTAGATCACTAAACCTTGGGTCAGAGCGCAAATCGACGAGTACAGGATCCATCCTAAGAAAAATCATCTGGGAGGCGCGTTCTTCATACCCCTTGGTGAGCCACTCGAAGGCTTTGTCTTTGTCTCCCAGCCCCGCATATACCAATGCCACCAAGTAGGCATCAAGGTATTTGCTTGTCCTATAGTCCATTGCCTGTCGAAGAATGTCCCGAGCGCTTTCCTCTCTTCCTGATACTGCGTACACCCAAGCGAGAGTTAAGAACGTATAAGGACTATTTTCTAGAGTAAGATGTGCGGCCATCAAGCTATCGGCTGAAGAAACAGCTGTGGAGTGCATACCCGCGAGAGCATATAGCTGTGCTATTGAGCATAGAGCATTTTCAAAGCCAGGATCAAGACTAAGTGCCTTCTTGTTCTCGTCGATTCCCTCGTCGAAACGGCCGGCACAGTAATACCCCCACGAGCCGAGCGTGAAAATGGCCGCCGGTGATGCGGGATCCAAGTCAACAACGCGCTTAAAGACTGCGATGGCTTCATCGCACTTACCGGCGATGGTCAGATACAACCCGTAGGAGTTCAGGCACTCTATGTTGTCAGGGCTGATCTCAATGGCACGCTTAAACTCCCTCTCAGCGCCCACCATGTTCCACTCAAAGAAGAGCTTAATCCTACCGAGCGCGGCGTGAGCCTTTCCGAGATTGCCATCGAGCTCAAGTGCCTTAGTTACCGCGGCTTTAGCCTGTGGATAGCTGTCTTTGTAATTCACAAAACCATCTATATAAAGATCAATATGGCACAATGCCTGACCCACATAGCCAAGAGCAAAGCTTGGGTCTTTCGCTACTGCTTGCTCAAAGTATGCGAGGCTTTTGTCGAAACTTCCTTTATTGTATTTGTAAAAGAAGTACTCTCCAAGCAGATACAAATTGTAGGTTCCAACGTTTGCGGTAGGCCGCTTGACGAGCTTGGCCTTTTCTTCACCCAATGGAGTGAGCTTCAACCTGTCTGCTATCGCCGTCGCGATCTCGTCCTGGATTGCAAAGACGTCTTTCAGTTC
>CAIVAP010000123.1 GCA_903903945.1 uncultured bacterium
GAGATCCTTGACACGGCCGCCACGGATCAGCACGATCGAGTGTTCCTGCAGGTTGTGACCGATACCGGGAATATACGCGGTTACTTCCATCTGATTCGTCAACCGCACACGGGCTACCTTGCGCAGCGCCGAGTTGGGTTTCTTCGGTGTCGAAGTGTAAACACGAGTACAAACACCGCGCTTCTGAGGGCTTCCCTTAAGAGCGGGCGTATTCGTTTTGTAAAGAACTCGTTGTCTTCCTTTACGTATTAGCTGGCTAATTGTCGGCAAACTAATCCTTTCCTCTATCTATCGTGTTCGTGCAGCCGTAAAAAAGGGCGCAAAAAACCGAAACAAGACATTTAATATAAAGTCAAGCCTTACAGTGTCAAGCGTTTTCTTGGATAATTTCCGCCTCCGCAAGCTCCGTCTTTCCTATCGGCTCCTCATCCAGCTCGATCGAGCGATAGTGCTCTATACCCGTACCAGCCGGAATCAAGTGACCAATAATAACGTTCTCTTTCAGTCCCTGCAGCCGGTCTTCTTTCCCAGCTACAGCCGCTTCGGTCAAGACCTTAGTGGTCTCCTGGAAGGAGGCTGCCGAGATGAAACTTTCGGTTGACAGTGAGGCTCTGGTAATACCGAGCAGCAGGTCACTCGAGGTTGCCGGTTCGCCGCCCTCCGCCATAACACGCTCGTTGTCCAGCCGGAAACGGTTCTTATCGACTTTTTCGCCTTCGAGGAAGTTGGTGTCGCCGACTTCCTCCACCTGCACCTTCTGAAGCATTTGACGCACAATCACTTCAAAGTGTTTGTCGTTGATCTTCACACCTTGCAAACGATATACTTCCTGCACCTCGTTGACCAGGTACTCTTGTACTTCTTCAGTGCCAAGAATGTGCAAAATATCGTGCGGATCGATGGCACCCTCGCAGAGGCGCTCACCGGCCCGAACCTGATCGCCGGTATGAACGCGCATGTGTTTTCCGTGTGGTACCAAATACTCGCGGACTTCGCCATCAGCAGCCTTGACAAAGATCTGCGTGTTGCCGCGGATAATCTTGCCATATTCCACCGAACCATCAATTTCGGAGATCACGGCGGGATCGCGCGGCTTGCGAACTTCAAACAACTCAGCTACTCGCGGGAGACCACCGGTGATGTCGCGCGTCTTAGAGATATCGCGCGGGATTTTGGCGATCGCCACACCGGCGAACACCTGATCACCATCGCGCACTTCAAGATACGCACCAGTCGGAATAGAGTAGGAGGCGCGCTTTTTGCCGGTCTTATCGAAGATATTTATCTGGGGCAATAGGGTTTTCTCGCGCTGTTCGATGACCCAAAGCTGCATCAATCCAGTGATTTCGTCCAACTCCTCGCGCATCGACACACCTTCGACGATATCTTGATATTGCACGGTGCCGGACGCTTCAGAGAGGATCTCGTTGATATACGGTTCCCATTCAAAAATCACCGTGCCTTTACTCTGAGAATCCTGCTTTTCCTGTGCATCGCGCGGGTCGATCTTAAAAACCTTCTCGCCGTCCTGGACACGCATCAATGCCGCGTAAGGCACCTTGTACGTAGCACGCGGGCGATTCTGTACATCGAAGACTTTCACTTCGCCGTCTCTACTAACCACAACCGTTTGTCCGTCCTCGCGCACGATTGTGCGTACATCGACAAACTCGATGTGCCCGTCCGTTTTAGCTCGCACTTGCGATGCCTCAGCAATACGCGCAGCGGTCCCACCGATGTGGAAGGTTCGTAGCGTGAGCTGCGTCCCAGGCTCACCGATTGATTGCGCCGCAATCACACCCACCGCTTCACCAAGCTGCACCATCTTGTTGGTTGCCAGATTTCGGCCGTAGCAGGCCGCACACACACCACGTCTCGATTCGCAGGTTAGCACCGAACGTATATGTACCGATTCGATACCCGCGTCTTCGACCAGCTTCGCCGATTCTTCCTCAATCTCGCGACCGGCCTCGACAATAATTCTGTCGGGCTGAATCGGATCGAAGACATCCTCAAGCGTCACGCGGCCAACGATACGGTCTTGCAGCGACTCGATAACTTCTTCGCCATCTTTGAGTGGTCTGATGCGAATACCGCGCACCGTGCCGCAATCGGGTTCGGTGATGATTACGTCCTGCGCGACGTCAACCAGACGTCTCGTCAAATAACCGGCGTCGGCCGTCTTCAGCGCGGTATCGGCAAGACCCTTGCGTGCACCGTGCGTACTGATGAAATACTCGAGCACATTCAAACCTTCGCGGAAGTTCGCGATGATCGGCGATTCGATGATTTCACCGATCGAACCCGTAATGCGTTTTTGCGGCTTCGCCATAAGACCGCGCATGCCGGCAAGCTGGCGAATCTGATCCTTGGAAGATCGTGCGCCCGAATCGGCCATCATGAAGACCGGATTAAACCCATCTTTCTCTTTGGCCATGCCCTTGAACATCTCTTCGGCGACTTCTGAAGTCGTCCGCGTCCAAGTATCGATAACCTTGTTGTATCTCTCACCGTTGGTGATAACGCCCTGTTCGTACGCTTTTTGAATATCGGCGACTTCCTTTTCCGCCTGCGCAATCAAACCCTTCTTGCTCTGCGGAATCGACAGATCGTCGATACTGACAGTTATGCCGGCGACAGTCGCGTACTCGAAACCAATGTTTTTGAGCTTATCGAGGAAATCAGCGGTGAGCACATTTCCCAAACGGGCGTGTGCATCGAGCACCAAGTCTTCGAGGTTAAGGCGCGTTGCCACCTTATTGAAAAAGCCAAGTTCTTCCGGAAAAATCTCATGGAAGAGGATGCGACCCACAGTTGTCTCCAGCAACTCACCCATGTACTCAACTTTGACATAGGCATGCAAATCAGCCATGCCGGTAGCGTAGGCAAACAGCGCTTCATCAAGCGACGCGAAAATCAGGCCTTCGCCGTTTACGCCCGGTCGGCCTTTGGTCAAGTAGTGGCAACCGATAACGATATCCTGTGACGGCGTAGCTACCGGTCTGCCGCTGGACGGCAACAGGATATTGTTGACCGACAGCATCAGAATGCGCGCCTCAAGCTGTGCCTCAAACGACAGTGGCACATGCACAGCCATTTGGTCACCGTCAAAGTCGGCGTTGAAGGCCGCGCAGACGAGTGGGTGCAAGCGGATGGCTTTGCCTTCGACGAGCACCGGATAGAATGCCTGGAGACCGAGGCGGTGCAACGTCGGAGCGCGGTTGAGCAGTACCGGGTGATCGGCGATGATCTCTTCGAGGATATCCCACACTTCGGGACGTTCGCGTTCGACCAGTTTCTTGGCGCTCTTTACCGTTTGGACATAGCCCTTCTCTTCGAGTTTCATGATGATGAAGGGTTTGAAAAGTTCCAGCGCCATGGTCTTGGGGAGACCGCACTGATGCAGTCTCAACTCCGGACCTACGACGATAACCGAACGACCAGAATAGTCTACACGTTTACCAAGTAGGTTCTGACGGAACCGACCCTGCTTGCCTTTCAACAAATCAGACAGCGATTTAAGCGGCCGCTTGGAGTCTCCGCGCACCGAATTCGTGCGACGGCCATTATCGAACAGCGCGTCGACTGCTTCCTGTAACATGCGCTTTTCGTTTCGCAAGATGACTTCAGGGGCGCGGATGTCGATTAATTTCTTCAGACGATTGTTGCGGTTGATCACGCGCCGGTAAAGATCATTCAGATCCGAAGTGGCAAACCGTCCACCCTCAAGTGGCACTAACGGCCGCAAATCGGGAGGGATGACCGGAATTCTCGACATGATCATCCACTCGGGGCGGTTGTTCGACTGACGAAAGGCTTCGATTACACGCAGACGCTTCAGCGTGTCTTTCTTGCGCTGTGCGGAAGTTTCCACTTTTACCTGCGCGCGAAGCGAAATGGAGAGTTCCTCAGTATCAACTTTTTTCAGAAGCGACTGGATCGCTTCGGCGCCCATACGCGCTTCGCACTGCTTGCCTGATGATTCCAGTTCGGCAAACTCATCTTCGGTAATGATGTCTTTTTCCTTGTATGAGGTGTTGCCGGGATCAACCATAATGTAGTTTTCGTAATAGAGAATTCGCTCGAGATCGCGAACCGAGAGATCAAGCAAGTAACCGATTCGTGAGGGGAGCGATTTGAAGTACCAGATATGCGAAACGGGCACCGCCAGATCGATATGTGCCATGCGATCGCGCCGCACTTTGGCCTGCGTAACTTCAACACCGCAGCGATCGCAGACGATGCCACGGAAGCGAATGCGCTTGTACTTGCCGCACGAACACTCCCAGTCCTTGACGGGACCGAAGATACGTTCACAAAAGAGGCCGTCGCGTTCCGGCTTGAACGAACGATAATTTATGGTCTCCGGTTTGGTAACCTCTCCATATGACCAGGAGAGGATGACCTCCGGCGAAGCCAACTGTATCTTGATCGCACTGAATTCCGAGGGTCGTTTCTGCATTTTCGCCGAAAAATCAACCACTGGGATGCCTCCTTAAACTCTGCTTAGGGTTCCCGACTACTTCTCGACCAACTCAACATCCAATCCCAAACTGCGAAGTTCCTTCACGAGCACGTTGAATGACTCGGGAACACCGGGTTCGGGTGGATTCTCACCCTTCACAATCGCCTCGTAAACCTTGGAACGTCCGACTACATCATCCGATTTGACCGTAAGCATTTCCTGAAGCGCATAGGCAGCCCCATACGCCTCCATTGCCCACACTTCCATTTCGCCAAATCGTTGACCGCCAAATTGCGCCTTTCCACCGAGCGGTTGCTGTGTTACCAGCGAGTACGGCCCAATGGAGCGGGCATGAATCTTATCATCAACAAGATGCGACAGCTTCATCATATAGATAAAGCCGACAGTAATTTCGTTATCAAACGACTCCCCGGACTTGCCGTCGTAAAGCGTCGTCTTGCCCGATTCCGGCAGGCCGGCACGCCGTAGTTCGCCCTTGATCTCGGCAAGATCGGCACCGTCGAATACCGGTGTGGCCATATACTGACCTGTAGTTTTCGCCGCCCAACCCAAGTGGGTTTCGAGAATCTGCCCAACATTCATACGTGACGGCACTCCCAGCGGATTAAGAATGATATCGACCGGGGTTCCGTCATCCATGTGCGGCATATCCTCCGCCGGTACGATCTTGGCGACAACGCCTTTGTTACCGTGGCGTCCCGCCATCTTATCGCCAACCGAGAGCTTACGCCGGATAGCGATTTTCACTTTCACCAGTTGCTTGACTCCGGGAGGCAATTCGCTGCCGCGCGAGATTTTGTCAAGCTCAATCACCAGGCGTTCCTGACGATCGCCGATCAATTGCTCCGCCTCCTGAATGATCTTAAGCGCCTTCTTGTCAGTACGCGCGTCGCTGCAGATACCGTCCTGCCAGTTCGCCAGCGAGATATCGACATCATCCAGAATGCCCTTCTTGAACTTCTGGCCGGCACGCAGCATCAGCGTGCCTTCTTCGGTATTTTTGAGCGATTTGGTCGTGGCGCCCTCTAGAACCGATTCCAGCCGCTCATTGCGAAAGGCTTTCATGTGCTTGATCTCTTCGTTAAACCTTTTCTTGAGTGCTGTGACCTCGGCTTTTTCGCGTTTTTTCGCCTCTTCCGAGCGCTCCTTGCGTGAAAAAATCTTGGTATCGATCACGATACCCTTCAATCCCGGCGGCGCCTTCAAGGAAGCGTCACGGACATCAGCGGCTTTCTCCCCGAATATCGCGCGCAGCAGACGCTCTTCCGGCGACAGCTCGGTTTCACCCTTGGGGGTAACCTTGCCGACCAGAACATCACCCGCCTCGACTTCGGTGCCGGTCCTGACGATTCCCTGCTC
>CAIVAP010000124.1 GCA_903903945.1 uncultured bacterium
GCAAGGCAGGCGATAAAGATCAGTGCCGGGACGAACCGGGCCGACTTGGATGCATTTGACACCGAGACGCTGGCTCTGAGGAAGCTGCTGGAGATAATGGGTGAAGCCTCAAGGCGCACTGGCTCTGCTTTCAGAGAAAGACACCCGGAAATCGAATGGAAGAGCATAGCCGGAATGCGCGATCGCCTGATTCATGGTTATGACCGAGTGGATTATGATGTCCTATGGGATACCTGCACTAACGACCTTCCCCATCTAGCGGCGAAACTGGAAAGAGTCCTGCGAGACGAGATAGGGGAGTAGATCGCTGGCGGATTAAATGAAGAACCCCGCTTGGAGACAGGAGGGGTTTTTGTTGTTGACAGCGAACTTCTAAAGTTTATTATCAATGGCTTTGGCTTGATTTGCGAGTCAGGGTGGGTATTAAGCGCAAGATTTGTCAAGAAATTCCCACCTGCTGGGTGGGTTACCGGTTGTACTATTTGGGTAACTGGATCGGACACGACTTTCGTACACTCTCAGGGAGATAGTGTAGTCATATTCGATTTTCTACATTACTGGGATTCGGAAGTACTCCGGGACACGTTCATAGTATCGCAGAGATTCTCGTTTCCTCTGCAAGTTGGCAAAGTCTGGCTCAACCAGGGTCTCGATGATTCGCTGTCGGTCGAAGCAGAGGACAGTATCGAGGTCTTCCCAGGTGACGTTCGCCGCGCCTTCCGGATTGTTGAACGAAACCATGGGTGGTGCTATGTCGATTATCAGTGCTGGCTGGTATCCGGTCTGGGGATGGTGAAAATGAGGGGGGTATTTGGCTGCGATAGCATTGGTTATGAGTGGCGAATGAGATTGCTGAAATTCCGGGCGCCGCAATAAACCGGTAGCCCACTAGCCAGGGTGGGAGTCCAAGGAACCAAGCGCCATCGATGACAAAACTACCCTCATGGGTACGGTACTCAGTTATTATGATTGGCAACGCTACCCAGTGCAGTATATTGTCTACGGCGGTGTTGGATACAGTTGTGAGGGAGGATAGGTTCCAAGGCCAACTGTGGGTTATCGATTTTGCGCGCACATGACTACAAACGATGATACAGGCAGCCAACTGCGATCCCTCTATGAACCGGAAGGCGGCGCAAGTGCAGTCTTCTCCGCAAAGGTAGCCGACTACTCTGCATCGCGTCCAGACTATCCCGCCCCTCTGTTCGAGACACTAAGCGTTGCTTGCGAACTGTCGGCCGACGCTGTCATTGCCGACATCGGGGCAGGCACGGGGTTACTGACGCAGGGCCTCCTGCAAAAGGGCTATCAAGTGATCGCTGTTGAGCCGAATGCAGCCATGAGGAAGGCCTGTGATCGCCTTCTCGGTAAGTTCTCAGGATATCGGAGTATTGAGGGCTCTGCCGAGTCGATCCCACTTGAGGCGTCATCAGTTGATCTCATAACCGCGGCACAAGCGTTCCATTGGTTCGAGATCGAAAAGGCACGAACCGAGTGCCTGCGAGTGCTTAGGCCAAAAGGGAAAGTTGCTCTCATTTGGAATGACCGAGTTTTTGAGGATCCTCTCCATGTAGAACTCGACGCTATCTTTGCCGAGTTTGGCGGGGCAAAGCGGGCGGCGCTCGTTGCCCACGCAAAAAGTACTGACGTTCTCCGATTCTTCGGGTTGACTGTTCCGATGGAGTTCTCTTGGCCACACGAGCATCTACTTGTTGAGGAGGGGCTTGCAAGCTTGGTCTTTTCTCGTTCGTATATGCCCGAGCGAAATTCCGCTGCTGGAAGAGATGTCAGACTCAGGGTGCACGAGGTATTCAGCCGATTTACGAAGGCTGGTGTGCTTGCTGTCCGATACAGAACCGTTGCCAGAGTGGGGAGGCCAGTCATGTAGATCAAAACCCCTTGGGGTTTCTACCTACAAAACTGTGGGGTACTGGGTTGAATGGCAAGGGAGCAGGGCAGTAGATGAGAGATGATACGAGAAGCACACGAAAGGAATGATAGATGCGTGTGAACGATTGCATTGGGTGCACGAAGTTTCCGTGCGTCGATGTGACGCACGAATGCTTTGTGGTTCCCGCTATACAGGTGAAACCGAACGATGTAACGATGCTGATGATTTCGGAGGCGGCGCCGGCGAACAGCAGTGACTACTATTATGCCAAGAGAGAACCGTTGTTTGCGCGGACGGCGGTGTTGGCGTTTCAGGATGCGGGTGCCAAGGTCAAGACTATTAGCGATATCCTCAAGATGGGAGTCTATCTCACAACTGCGGTGAAGTGCGGCAAGATCGGGTATGGCATTTCCACGAAGACGATTGAGGAATGCTCTCTGATTCTTGAGAAAGAGCTGGCATTGTTTCCGAACGTGAGAGTGGTGATGCTAATGGGGGACGTTGCGATCAAGGCGCTTAATTGCATCGCCAAACGAGCCGGTGAAGGACGAGTTGTGCCGGCGGGATCAACCTACAAGATTCGCGGTGGAGAGTACCTCTTCAGAGGAGCACGGGTATTTCCATCCTACCTGCAGGCCGGGCCGAGCTTCTTCATCGAAAAAAGCAAACGCAGAATGATTGCAGAGGACATCGCGGCTGCGCTGGCGATTGCGCGCAGGTGACCGGTGGGACCTAGGGATGAAGCTCGCGGACGGTATCGTCGAGAAACGGTTTGGTGAGTCAGGCGCGCTCGCGTTTGACGACATTGCGTCACGTCGCACGTCAGCTTGACCTACCCCCAACATTTCAAGCCGAATCTGACGATATGGAATATGTATGCAACTTATTGGCACCGTTTGGCCATTGGTGACTTTTCCGTTTGTATTTCTCGCAGCGATCGTCTCTCCCAAACGCTATCGCTGGTGCGTTCTGTTCATCGCGCCTCTGGTAGTGATGCTGCCCTGTATCGTCTTCGCTGGTGATATTGCCTCCAACGGGAATCTGTTGTTCGCCGTGATCCTTGGATTAGAGTAATCGCCTGGGTCGTTTACTACCTGGTGCTCGTCATCTACCGCTTGGTGAAGCTGGTCAGGTACCCTGGCCCTGGCCCAGATCGTCCGCAAAATCCAGCACAGTAGATACCACCCTTGCGCGGAGCATCAATACACTATACCTTCTCGTCATGAACGTTCGCCAATCGGCAGTTCGGTTCGATAGGTCAACCGCACTCAGCATTCGACCATCTGGCGTCAGGCCGCGAGTCGGCCTGATCTATGGCTTGCCTGAGAGTCTGAGAGGAATTCGGTGAAGATACTGACCGTTGTGGGGGCGCGTCCCCAGTTTATCAAGGCAGCCGCAGTCAGTAGGGAATTGCGGAAGGCTCATGCGGAAGTGCTGGTTCATACCGGTCAGCATTATGACTTCCTGATGTCCGAGGTGTTTTTTCGAGAGCTGGATGTTCCCGCTCCAGACTACAACCTTGAAGTCGGCTCCGCAAGTCATGCAATTCAGAGCGCGCAAATGATGATCCGGATCGAGGAGGTAGTTACCAAAGAGAAACCGGATCGGATGCTGGTGTACGGTGACACCAATTCCACTCTGGCCGGCGCGTTAGTCGGTTCAAAGTTACAGATACCGGTTGCACACGTCGAGGCCGGACTGAGAAGCTTCAACAAGTCAATGCCGGAGGAAATCAACCGGATACTGACCGACCATGTTTGCGACTTGCTGTTCACGCCCACGGATACGGCAAGTCGAAATCTCGCCCGTGAAGGGATCACAGAGGGCGTGTATCAGGTCGGTGATGTGATGTATGATGCGCTGCTTCACAATATCGTGATTGCGGAGAAGAGATCATCAATTCTGGATCGGCTCAAGCTGCAGCCGAGAGATTATGTTCTGGCGACGATCCATCGGGCTGCCAATACCGATGGCAGAGTCCGACTCGAAGCGATCATGAACGCCATTGCCCGCGTGGGTATAGCGGCGATTCTGCTTCTCCATCCGAGGACGCGCGACAGACTAAAAGAATTTGGGCTTGAGGGGATGATGCATAGCTCCGGCAATGTCCGGATCATGGATCCGGTTGGGTATTTCGACATGCTGGTTCTGGAAAAAAATGCGCGGGTGATTCTGACTGATTCCGGAGGAGTTCAGAAGGAGGCCTATATGTTCAAGGTTGTCTGCATCACCGTGCGGGAGGAAACGGAGTGGGTGGAAACGGTTGAGGCCGGTTGGAATATTCTGGCAGGCAACTCATTGGATCTGATTCCGGAATTGATTCAGAAGACTCGGACCGAACCCCAATCTCATCCAGACTTTTACGGGGATGGTACCGCAGCAAAGCGGATTGCACAAACGCTGGAGTTGCGTCGAGACGGAATCTCAAAGTGAACATCGTACTCATCAACCACTATGCGGGTTCCCCTGCTTACGGCATGGAATTCCGCCCCTACTATCTGGCCCGAGAATGGATGAAGAACAACCATCAGGTGACAATAGTTACGGCATCGTTTTCGCATTTGCGGAACAGAGCTCCGCATCTGGCTGGGACTGTCACGGATGAGATCATTGACGGAATTCGATACCTCTGGATCAAGACTCCCGCTTACGACGGTAACGGCGTGGCTCGTGCTCTTAATATGTTCGCTTTCACTTCCAGACTGTACCTCCTCCGCTCGAAGTTGGCATTGGAGATTCGACCTGACGTCGTGATCGCTTCATCCACTTACCCGCTTGACATTTATGCCGCCCGGGCTATCGCGAAGAAATCGGGTGCCAAGTTAGTTTTCGAGGTGCATGATCTCTGGCCTCTTTCTCCAATGGAATTGGGAGGAATGTCGCGATACCATCCCTTCGTCCTCGTGATGCAGGCGGCGGAGAATTATGCGTACCGGCATGCGGACAAAGTGGTTTCGATGCTGCCAAAGGCCGAAGGCCACATGCGGGATCATGGAATGGCCTCTGGGAAATTCGTCTACATCCCCAACGGCATCGATGTTGCCGAATGGGAACGCGAGAAAACACCTTTACCACAAGTTTATGCAGAACTGATTGCGCAACTGAAAGGCGAAAGGAGATTCATCATTGGCTATGCCGGCGCCCACGGACTGGCCAACGCCCTCGGGACTGTGGTTGATGCGGCATCACTGTTGTCAGGGGCTCCGGTGGATTTTGTGCTTGTAGGGCAGGGGCCGGAAAAAGACGGCTTGATGAAACGAGTTGCTCAATTGGGCTTACGCAATGTCCATTTTCTGCCATCCATACCGAGGGGATCCATCCTTGCGCTTCTGGATGCCATGGATGTTCTCTATATCGGTTTGCAGAAGCAGCCGCTTTTTCGTTTTGGAGTGAGCCCTAATAAGTTGATCGATTATATGATGGCGGGAGTACCCGTGATTCAGGCCATTGCCGCCGGCAACGATCTGGTATCGGAGAGTGGTTGCGGCATCACCATACCGCCGGAAGATTCGCAGGCATTGGCTGACGCGGTGAGGGAAATGATGGGCAAAACTCCTGCAGAGAGAGTGTCGCTGGGGAAAATGGGAAGGGCCTATGTCCTTGCTCATCATACATATCAGATTCTGGCAACGAG
Source organism: uncultured bacterium (assembly GCA_903903945.1). Taxonomy (GTDB): domain Bacteria; phylum Zixibacteria; class MSB-5A5; order CAIYYT01; family CAIYYT01; genus CAIYYT01. The sequence continues at coordinate 5,526 of CAIVAP010000124.1, forward strand.
ATTTGAAAAGGCAATCACCGAGTGCAATTGAGTGGGTAGTGACTTGCGAGCTTGAGACAGGCGGGTTATTTTTGTTGCCACGCTGAGGTAAAGGGATCAAATTCAGATATAGAACGTGGTGATTCCTGAGAACACTGATGGGGTACGCCAGCGGAAGGCGTCTACTATTGCGAATGTCGACTGTTTTGTGACACCGCTTGCCTGGCTCAGCGTGCCGTTCTTTCTTCTCCTCGGTCTCATTTGCGCGATCGAAGTGCAGTCCGATCTCAAGATCGGGGAGTATCTGCAGACCGGGATTGTTTACGGGCTGCTGCTGTACCTTAGCAATATCCTTCACAGTGTCGGTCACGTGATCGCGGGAAGAATCGTTGGCTCTCCCCATTGTGCCGTGCGGGTCACGGCGACGATTCATGTCAACTACCACCAATGTGATCCAGCTATCTGCACGAGGTGGAGACATATCGGGCGGTCGCTCGGTGGACCCTTGGTTAATCTGTTGGTCGGCTGCACCGTGTTGTGGCTGATCGACAAGACAGGGCCGAAGTGGCTCGTCTTCCTGGGGAGGGCGAACCTCGTTATTGGCATTTGGTTGTTGCTTCCAATACCAAGACTCGACGGCTGGGTAAGCTGGGGAGAGTTATTGGGGTTCAGACGGCGGGTAGCGGGGTAGTTGGCACAACGATAGATAGGTCTCCCGGAGACAGGCGGCGTCCCGCAAAGACAAACCCTCCGAGCAAACCCGACTGGACATTTGATCTGCAAAACCTAGACCCTTCATGTCAGCGCGGCAGGTCACGCCCCCACATCATCCGACCCCCGCCGCTAAGACCTGCCACAACTTCGAAACTTGCGCTGAGCATCATCACACTGTATCTTCATGTCATGAACATTCGCAAATTGACGGCCGATGATGCTGCCGCGTTTCGGGAAATCCGGGTCGAGATGTGCGGCACGCATCCCGAAGCGTTTGCTCAGACACCTGGGGAAGTCGCGGAGATGTCGGAGGACCAGTGTCGTGAGTGGTGGGCGCCCAGTGATGCTTTTCCAGAGAAGTTCGTGTTGGCCGCGTTTGAAGGGGAGCGCATTGTCGGCACGGCGGCGTTTCGTCGTGAGGAAATGCTCAAAGAACGTCATCGTGCCTTCGTCTGGTCGGTGTATGTCCGTTCGGACGCCCGAGGAAAAGGAATCAGCAAGCTGTTGATGAAACAGATCATCGACGAAGCTCGACTAATGGAAGGCCTTGAGATTCTCTCGTTAGCGGTCTCGCTGACGCAGACCGGCGCACGGACACTATACACTTCGCTGGGTTTTTTCACCACCGGCCTGATCCTGCATGGCTACAAACTCCCCGACGGCCGCTACATAGACCACGAGGAAATGATGCTGTGGTTGTAGTTCTTCACATCTTGTTATTGCGCGGTTGGGTGAGAGTCGTATTTTGTCCATGAGATAGTTGACCCATCCATCGGGTGGGAGCGCAGGTGGATTATTTTACAGGAGGAATTATGAGGCACAAACTGTTGGTTATTGCCGCGGCAGTCATGACTGTTGCCTTAATCGCGGTTGCGGTCGCACAGGAGAAGCCCTGGTACGACATGAAGAACTGCGAATTCTGCAAACCGTGGTCAACGCCGGAAATGATGAAGAACATGACTTCTGACCAAGTCGAATGCGCGAGCGGAGTCATGACGGTCATCTCGTTCCCGGAGAGTTTCCGGTCGAACTACAAGGCAGCCAGCGCTCAGATGGATGCGCTCGGGAAAAGAGCCGCCACGGGCGAGAAGATTCAAATGTGTGGCAGTTGCGAAACGATGGGCAGCTTCTTCATGCGGGGCGCGAGAATGGAAGAGGTTCCGACCAAGAGCGGAGTGGTGCAGTTGATGACGGCGAGCGATTCCAGTCTCGTTGCTGACATGCACAAATGGGCGAAGCGGAACGCCGAGGAAGAAAAGAAGATGAAGGCGGCGGAGAAGAAGTAGGGAGCCGCAAGAAGGGTCGTTGTGCCCCGCAGTTGATCGCCGCATGAAGTGATGATAATGGTCGAAACCGTTGATCCCGACCTCTTGGGTCGAGTGATGGTTTCGACCTTCTGTTTGTGTAGAAATTGTAGTTGAGCGACTTCAGGCCTTCTTCAGCCAGCGCAGCATCTCTTTCAGCCCGGGTTCTTTGCCATACATTAGCATTCCAACGCGGAATATCTTGCCCGCAGCAATGCGCATAAGCCAGGTACTTACGACAAGGAGGGCGAGAGCAAGCGCAGCCTCCCACCATGCCACTTCGCTTAGTACAAGTCGAACCGGTAGGACGACGGGCGAAGTGATCGGCAAAAGGGTCATGATGAAGCTCAACATCGATGCCGGCTGTTTGAAGGCGATGATGGCGCCGATAACAGAAGGCAGAAGCGGCAGAAAGAGCAGACTGGTCCTGGATGAAGAATTCGGATCGTTGATTGTCGAAGCGATGGCGGCGAGGAACGTGTTCCAGAAGAAGAACCCGCCGACACTGCTGAGAATCAGGACCAGAATCACCCAGGGATTAGAGAACTCAATCGGAATTGCGACTTTCTGTCCGAAGACCTGCATCACCAAGATAAAAGAGAGAGTGCTCAAGGCGAATACAAAGGTCTGGACAGCTGCGAAGAGAGAGACTCCGAGAATCTTGCCGTCGACCCACTGCTGCGGAGAGACGGCAGAGAGGATCTGTTCGGTCACGCGGAGCTGCTTCTCACCGGTGATGGAGACAAGCTGTCCACCGAGACTATAGAATATGCCAATGAGCATGAACACAAGCAGGATGGCGGCAGCAATGCGTTCTGCTATGGTCGAGGGCTTCTGCCCCGCTTGGTCATAGATTACAGTGGTCTTGAAGGGAATCATAACGTCAATCAGTTGCTCAGTGGAGATGTTCATAGTGGCCATCTTGATGCGTTGACGCTCCGATGTTAGCATCTGATCCAACTCCGCTTTCCAGCGAGGTTTCTTGGCGACGACGAGTTCAGCTTCATCAGCGCTGCGGAGGATGAGCAGACCGTCGATTTCATGTCTGCCGACAGCTACTCGCAGATCTGCCTCGGTCTCGCCGCTAGCAGGGGAAAGAGTAAATCGGGAATCCGTAGGTGTCATCAGAGGAAGCCGTTCCTGATTGAGGACAACAATATTCACCCGCACCTTGTCTTTCTGTTCTAGAATATGCTCACCAGCGGCAAAAACCAGACCTGAAACGATGGCAACAGCGAGAGTCACCAACTGCCCCTTGACCTTGAACCACCGCATAAATTCCCAGCGGGCAATCTCGAACACGATTCGTGTTTGGCTCATGACTTCTGCTCCTTGTCATTGTCCGCGGAGTCATTCCCGACCGCCTGCACAAAGATTTCGTGCAGACTGATCTTCTCGGTGTGGATGTCGATTGGTTCCAAGGTGGATGCGGCCAGAATCAGGAACTCGTGAAGTGGCTCCCCACGCTTGATGTGGAATACATACTCACTGGCTGAGCGTTTCTCTATTTGGTCGATCATTGGAGAATGCTGAATCTGTGCCAGATCGGCATTCTCTCTTACTCGGACAACAACTTTGTTGGCCGCAGTGGCATGGTCTCTTATCTGAGCCAGTGTTCCGCTGAGCATCTCTCGTCCGCGGTTTAGCAGAAGGACTCTGTCGGCGAGTCGCTCGACCAGTTCCATCTGATGAGCGCACAGGAGAATCGTTGTCCCCTTCTCGCGCAAGTCGCGAATGATCTCAATGAAGAAATCCTGGTTGATAGGGTCGAGTCCTGCAAACGGTTCGTCGAGAATCGCGAATTCCGGTCTATGGAGAATTGCGGAGATGAACTGAACTTTCTGCTGATTTCCTTTCGAGAGGGTTTCCAGCTTGTCGCCTGCCCTGTCAGCGAGGTTGACGCGTTCGAGCCAGGATCGGCCTTGCGATTGGGCATCCTTGTGGTCCAGACCTCGCAGGACGCCCATATAGGTGAGCGTCTTCAAGATGGGTATGTCGCGGTAGAGGCCGCGATCCTCCGGCAAGTAGCCAACTTGGGAAGGATGGGGAGTCGGGTTGCCGTTGCCGAGAGAAAATGAAACTGTACCTGAATCTGGTTGAATGATGCCAAGCAGCATCCGGATGGTAGTCGTCTTGCCGGCGCCGTTGGGACCGAGCAGGGCGAAGACTTCGCCTTTCATGACGTCAAAAGAAAGTTTGTCGACAGCGGTCTGTTTTTCGAATCGCTTTTCTATGGAGGTCACTGTGAGGACGGTCTTGTTCATGCGTTGACGTACGATCTGCTCGGCTTGAAGTTGCAGCCGCGAAGGGGAGTGCCAGAAAACTGCTGCATCATTCGGCTATAAGATAATTCACGTCGCTTCTTTTGCAAAGGGAAAAGTGCTTCAACTCAATGTGATGGGACGGTCTGCCCTTATAGCGTACGGGCGACTGCGAGAGTCGCCCGTACGAAATTGCGGTCAGATCAGAAGATCCCGACGGCGACACCGACATTGAAGGTCGGACCTTGGAGATCATCCTCGGTGTAGCGCAGGCTATGGAGATCGTCAATGAAGCGATAGCCGCCGCCAACGCTTAAGCGGACGTTGTGCGCCAGACTCACCGATAGATCGAGTTGCGGTTCGAGGACGAAAAACCCCTCAGTGCGATCAAAGTATCGACGGTCCTCGCGGACACCACCTCCACCGATCAGAACGCCCATGGACAGAAGCCCGGTACGGGGTGTTCCTGCCATCACGCCGAATTCAAGTCCGCCATAACCCAGTTCCCATTCGATGTCGTCATTACATTCGTCGCAGCCCCAGTGTCTTGTCTGGTGCTCTTCGGGGAGGCCATAACCGGCGAGACCAACGTAAAGGCTATGGTTGATTTCGAGTCCGCCACGAACACCGATAAGTCCTCGAACTTCATCACGGACTTCACCGATCTTCAGCACCGGAGTAACGTACAGGCCGATGTGAGTCTTCTCAACGCGGATTTCCTGAGGACGAATCGGCGGTTGTCTGTGGATTGGCTTTTTCACGACAGCAGAGGCATTAGCTGCCATTCCCAGTGTCAGGATGAATATGAGTAGCTTCTGCATTTAATCCTCCAATTGATTTGCATGGCATTTCGCGTTCATGCACAACAAGCATACAAGAAGTATGCCGATGCCGCTAAGTTAGTGCGAGATCAAGCATTGAACCGATTTCGTAGTTGCTGCCATGCACAGAAACTGGGCGGAAACGATCACTCCGCACCCAAAGTATACACGCAAGTGCCACACTCGACGTGGTAGTATTATAGCTCCGCTACTCCCGTTCGCCTTTGAGAGTCTGACGGTCATAGCCCCAGCCCTTACAAGAAGGGACATCAATCAGAATCAGATCGGTTGGAGCGTGAGCTGTCAAGAGCAATTTGTCTTCAAGGTCGATGCGCGCCTGGTCGTGGGTCTTCAATCGTTGATTGTTGATTTGCAGGTCACCCGCAGTAACATAGATCAAGACGCGACGCGATTCCTGCATGGGAAAGTCGATGCTCTTGCCTGATTCAAGATGGCTGCGGAAGATCGTAGCATCGGTGTAGAAGGTGACAACATCGGACAGTCCCTGTCCGGAAGCAACAGGCAGCAGGCGGTTTTTCCAAGCATCGACAGAGAAGGTCTTCTGATCATAGCTGGGTTTGAGTGCCTTTTCGTCGGGAAATATCCAAATCTGATAGAGATGTACAGGTGTGTCAGCCAGATTGAATTCAGAGTGAGTCAGGCCGGTGCCCGCCGACATGCGTTGAACATCTCCGGCTCTGATCACGGTTTTGCTGCCCATGCTGTCGCGATGGGTGATTTCGCCTTCAAGCACAATAGTGACGATCTCCATCTCGTGATGCGGATGCGTGGGAAATCCTGATTGGGGTTCAATGATGTCGTCATTAAAAACACGCAGCGCCCCGAACTGGATATTGTTGGGATCATAATATTCTGCGAACGAAAAGAGCCAATAGGTTTTCAACCAGACATAGTCGGAAAAATGGCGCTCATTAGCTCGCACAATCTGAATCATGGATAAACTCCTGTCTACATCTCAAGTTCCGGCTTGCTCATCAGCATTTTTTGACCAACTGTATATTGTACGTAGCGTAACGGAGTTGGGAGCCGTCGAAAAAGCGGCAAGGAGCTATCGCCAATTGCGCCTTGCCCAGCTTTTGGGGATGAATTATCTTCATCGCTCTTATGAAGCGGAACAAATCAGGCAAGAGAGTAGAAGCAAGACAGGCGGAGAGCCAAATGCCGGGTAAGCAGGAGTGGATTTGGGTGGCCATCATCGCGGCTATCGCGGTGGTAGTAAGGGTTATCTACTGGTTGGAATCGGGGGACGATCCGCTACGGGGCGAGTTGGTATTGGACTCGCTCGTCTATCATCGGATGGCGACGGAGATCGCCAAAGAGGCCTTCTGGGGTACCGAAGTGTTCTTTCGGGCGCCACTGTTCCCATATCTGCTGGCGTTTACCTACAAGCTCGCCGGTATTCAGCAAATAGCGATCGCACTTGTAAACCTGTTGATGGGCATAGCGACCGCGGCGCTGGCATATCTTACGTCACGGCGGTGGTTGAGCGAAAAGGGAGCGCGGATTGTGGGGATTGTCACTGCGCTGTATCCCACGCTTTACTTCTTCGAATTCGAGATCATGCCGACCGCGCTGGAAGTGTTTACTTTCACGCTGACGTTGTATCTATTCTCGCTGTATGATCGTGATCGGAATCAGAAACATCTGTTCTGGGGTGGGATAGCGCTCGGCTTTGCGGCATTGGCGCGACCGACAATACTGACGTTCGCAGTGGCGCTGATCATTTGGCTAAGAACAAAACATCAGTCTAGCGGATGGATAGTGACATGGCAGAAGTATTCGCTGATTCTGCTCGGTATGGCGATTGTGATTCTACCATGCACGATTCGCAACTATGCGGTCGGGCATGAAGTCGTGCTGATCTCATCGCAGGGTGGCGTCAATTTCTACATGGGGAACAACAAGGATGCGGACGGACAGACGGCGGCATTTCCATCCGTGGGGGGCAGGCTGAACAAGTATCAGGATCATGTCTCGTCGGACTCGAAAGCGTTGGCTGAAGACGACGCTCGGCGGAATTTGACGGCGAGCGAAGTGTCATCATACTGGCGTACGAAGGGAACGGATTTCATCACTAGCAATCCATTGTCAGCGCTGTGGCTCTCTTTGAAAAAGATCTATCTAGTCTTCTGCGGTGAGGAGTTGTTCAACAATGAGGATCCGCTTTCCGGCAGGCGGTACGCCTTGCTCTATTCGATCTTCATCTGGTCGTTTGGCCTGCGCTTTCCGTATGGTCTGCTTGCTCCTCTGTTTTTGTTGGGAACGGTGCTGGTTTTGCGTCGAAAGAACAAGCCCTGGTTACCACTATTGTTCGTGTATTCGCAGGTGATTACCGTGGCGCTGTTCTTTGTGAGTTCGCGGTACCGTCAACCGCTGATTCCGGCGATGATTATCATTGTGACGGCGGGGTTGTTCGAACTGCGCGAATTGATGACGCGACTCAGCGTGAAGCAGCTCGCGCCCTATGGCGTCGCTTTGCTGGTGCTGTTATTGGCTCTCAATCCACCGGTGACGATTGCCAGCACACAGAATCGGTCGATGTATTACACACTGTTGGGGAATGTGCTGTCAAACCAGAGCAAAGATGATCTCGCGGTGGCCGAGTTGACCAACGCTGTTGCGATTGACGATCAGAACATGCTGGCGTTTCAATCTCTGGGAAAGGTTTACGGCAAGACCGGCAAGTACGATCTGGCAATTGAGACGCTGAAAAAGGCGGAAGCGTTGAACCCGGATTACGCGGATGTGACAGTCATGTTGGCCAGAGTGAACTACGATAAGCATGACTATCCGGCGGCGCTTCAGTATATCAGAAAAACTCATCTGGAGAATGCCAGCCCCGCCTCGCTTTATATGGGATTGTGGGTGGGCGCGTGGTCGGCAGCGAGTATCGGTGAGGCGACAGAGGCGAAGCAACTCTTGAATCATATCCTGGAACTCAATCCGAGAGACAAAGACGCGAAGGCGATGCTGGATTCGCTCGGAGTGAAATAGGGGCATCGATGATTGTCAATACAAGTAACGCGAAGCACTATCGGTGGGGGGATGATAAATGCGATGGGTGGTTCCTGTTGGAGCGACATGATCTGACTGTCATCCAAGAGCGGGTGCCACCGGGGGGCTACGAGAAGCGGCACTATCATCAGACGTCGACGCAGATGTTCTACATCTTGCGCGGGAATGCAGTGATGGAAAGAGGCGGGGTCAGGTACGAGATGAGTGAAGGGGACAGCATCGTCATAGAGCCGGGTGTGCCGCACAAGTTCATGAACATGGGGAACACTGATGTCATGTTTCTGGTGATATCCACGCCGGAGAGTCACGGCGATCGTGTGGAAGCGGAGTGAACGACGTGCAAGCGATACGGGATTTAGGCCACATGTGAATGGATACTCATAGACATGTACCGACTACAATAATAGTGTCGAAACCGCAACAACTGTGCCCGAGAGCTTTGCTCTTAGGGGCGATTGTCCAGCGAGCGCCAGAGGTAGAGACAGGCAATGGTTCGATAGGGGCGCCAACAAGCAGTGATTTTCTCAAGTGAATCGGGGGAGAGTTCGATGCCGTAGTGCCGGACAATTGCTTTGCGAATGCCGAGATCCTTTTCTGGGAAGATGTCGGGGCGCGCCAACACGAACATCAAATACATCTGCGCGCTCCAAGGCCCCATGCCCTTGACCTGTGTGATCCTTTCGAATACGGCTTCGTCGACAAGTGCCGCGAGCTTGGATATTTGCAGCTTTCGCGTCTGAACGTGTTCAGTGAGTGAGCGCAGCGCTTTGATTTTGGGTCGGGAAGCGCCGGCCTTTTGAAGTTGAGTATCGCTGCAGGATGGCAGACGTTTGGCCGTTAGTCTGCCGCCACCGGCTGTGGCTCTGATGCGGGCGAAGATAGTATCGGCCGCTTTGCCGGACAACTGCTGGCCGATGATGATGCGCGCCAACATCTCGAAAGTATTAGGGAGGCGTTTCATGGGAATCTCACCATGAGTTTTGATGAGCGTTTTCATCACGGGGTCAACGCGGCGCAGATGGTTAATGGCTTTCGTGATGTCAGTGGGAGTCATAACCTATCTCATGGTAGCGAGGCGGCTGATCACTCCAACCGTCAATACGAGCGCGTCGGGGCGAGTCGTCGACTCGCCCCGGCGCAAATTATCATTTTGCCCAGACAGGCATGGCCTGCATGAACATGTCGGCACGCCGCATTGCCTTGGCATCGTCGAGTCCGGGTTGCCACGTCTTGAACCATTCCGCGATGCCGTGCTGGACTTCCGCTCGTGGCTTGAGGTTGCCCTTTTCATCCGTGCAGTGTTTGCAGAGATTCTCCGCCACACTCCTAAACTCCGGATTCTCGAGGGGCATGGTACATGAATGACACCACTTCATAGTTTTATCTCCTTCGTCGTATGGTGACGATTCTTGTTATGTCATGCCTATTCTACGTTCATGGGCGAAGAACGTCAATCACATTTAGCACGAGAACCGCACAGGGAATCTATGTGGGGTCACCCATTGTTCCCAGGGCGAGTGTAATAACTCGCCCCGGACGATATCATTCAATTCAACGCGAGTACAGATACAGCTTGCCGACGGGCGGCTATTTCAGTCCCCTCGCGGCAGCCTGCTGGACAACATGCGTCAGTTCATGAGTAACCATATCACGTGCCGTTGTGCTCGGCGAGACATCGCCGCTGCTTGATGTGGCAATGGGCTGTGCCGACATTGCTTGAATCTGTAGATCACGCTGCAGTTGATAGGGGTTGTCATCGCTGTAAATTTTGACGTTGGCAAAATTGAGACCGAACATCTCAGCGGAGATTCTGGCTTGATGGCGCGCATTGCCAACCAGTTGTCTGCCCTCGTCGGTCAATTTCGCTTCGGCAATCATGCGGGCGGCTTGTTCGGCGCCAACAGGACCTGATGCTGTAAGTCGCGCTATTTCCTGCGCGAATTCCCTCACGTCGGACGGCATATTAGGACTGTAGGATCTTTTCATTGTCATATAGGCTCCTTTCTGTGTGTCAAATTCTCTTGTAATGTATACGAGTACAAATGCCCTGCGCAACAGAAATTCACTGTGCTACTGGAAGACATCGACGTTCAAATAATTTAATCCTGTCGTTTCTGTATCACGGTTTAGTCGCTTTGAGCGAGAAAGTCAATGGGATCGTGTCATGATCACCTGGGAGACGCCATAAACCGTCTGGTCCTTTCCGCATAAAAGGGAAGTTGTCCCAACATAGAAAAGGGAACTCATGCAAGAAATCAATGCGCAGGCCGGCGTTGATTAGAGCATTGATGATTTCGCCAAGACTGTGAGTCCATTCATAGGACGGGTGCGTGACTTGCGCGTCTTTATCAGCATAACAGCCCTCCGGCTCCCACCGGGTCGGCTCAGGCGAGGGAAAGTAGGGGAAGCGCACTCGTAGGTCCGGAGTGGTCCGCTCGTTTTCGAAGACGTGGAGAAAAGGGTGGCTCTCGACGATGTGGAGAAAGCCGCCCGGTTTCAGAAAGTGCGCGACAAGTTTCGCCCAGACGGTAACGTCCGGCAGCCAGCATAGAAAGCCGTAAGATGAGTGGACAATGTCGAATTGATCAGTCAGCTTTTCGGCGAGATCGTAGACGTCGCTGCATATAAAACGGGCGGGAATTTTCAGTTCTGCGCTTAATGATTGTGCCAGCGTAATGGCTTTGTCGGAGAAATCCACGCCGGTAACAATGGCGCCAAGTCTGGCGAACGAGATGGTATCCATACCGAAATGACATTGCAGGTGCAATAGAGACTTGCCGGAGATATCGCCCAGTTCTTCGCGTTCGACTGCTTTCAGCGTTGAACGACCTGCCAGAAAACCGGGCATATCGTACGAGTTCGACTTGGATGTGATGCCGGTCATTTCATTCCAGAGGTCGAGATTGGCCTGCAAATACTTGTCCATAATCAATGTCCTCTTCTTCACAAAAGTATACACAACACAGGCTTCGAAGGCAAGCCGAGAGTTTGGCGCCGGCTGCCCGTGTGTCTTGGGTAGCCGAGCTTCGGGTGGATCGTATCTTGCGGATGTACGAAACTTCTCAGTCGGAGCAGCGTAGTCAGAAATGAAGCAGTTTAGAATCCGTGGAGGTACAGATGAAGAGCAGAACGACTTCGGCCATTGTCGTCTTGTTGGCGCTTGCGATTATTGCCGGGTGGGATGTGGCAGCGGCGGCAGGACATCGCCGTACAACGATTAACTTTGGAGGATCGAATATGGAGAAAGGTTCGGGGCAAATGGTTACCGAACTGCGCGACATCGGTTCGTTTGATCGCATCGAATCGAACATTGGTGCGGACATTATAGTGTCGATTGGAGCGACGCAAAGTGTCAGTCTGACCTACGACGACAACCTGATCGGTTATGTGACCACCAAGGTCAGAGGGAGGAAGCTGGTTGTCGAATCGAGCCGATCATTCTCCTCTTCGAGGGATTGCCAGATCAAAATCGTCGTTCCCCAGTTGGAGGAAGTCTCGGTCGGTGGGTCGGGAAAGATCGAAGTTGTCGGGCTGGACGCCGATCGCTTCGCAGTAGAAATTGATGGTTCAGCCGATGTTGTGGCTAGCGGCGAGGTAGGAGAACTGGTGATCGAGGTGAATGGCTCTGGAAACGTTGACACCCGTGACTTAGTGGCGGGAGAGGCGACGGTCGAGATCAACGGATCGGGAGATGTCAATGTCATGGCCCGCGACTATCTCACGGCGACAGTCAACGGCAGTGGCGACATCGTCTACACCGGGAATCCCGGTCAGGTCGTCAAGAATGTGGAAGGCTCGGGGCGTATCAGGCGAAGATAAAGGGTGGCTGACATACTGTAGACGCAAGTCCACCTGCCGCCAAGACTCACCAGAGGATGTCATCGTGCCAAAGAGTGCCACCATCTCTTACGACGGTGGCAAGTTCCCGCTCCCAAATGCTCTTGCACATTGAGCAAATCTTGTTATTGATCCGCGTTGAAAAGCATCCCTCATCACAAGAATAAACCGTCTTGCAGTAAGGGCATTGATGGGAATGGCGTTGCATATTGTATATTCCTCAAGAACCGTGCCCCAGGAATATCTTGAATATGATTGTGTTCCTTTCTCGCGTCAGCGTGTGTGCTGCTTTTTACGGCACGCACAATCGCAATGGTTTAGAAGAAACCGGCTAACATTGAAAGCCGCGAACGAGAGCGATAGTAATGCAAAGTATCTACGGGACAGGACACCAGGAGGACGCAAAGGATGCCATTTGATGGGCGGGAAGTATCGAAGTCCCGAAAGAGTTCGTTCTGGCGACGGGCTCTTTTCGTTTGTACCCAGCCAACATGCTACGCTGCGATACGGCGAAGTTTTACCTTGACATTTGTGAGACAATTCACAATCCAAGAGCCGTGGACAATCAGGGATGTTGTGCCACCATTTCCTTTTAAGCAGTCTAACCGAAAGGAGAAGGTCTGATGAACAGAATTTGGTTCGCAGCAGTCTTCGTCATGCTGGTATTAGCGGTCAACGCTCTTGCAGATGACAACACTCCGGTGCCTCTCACGGCAGTGAGCGTGCATTCACTGGGACCGGAGCGACTCGGTAACCTTCCCGCGATGACGGCGCCGCCGGACAATCCGCAGACACCCGGCAAGGTGTTGCTGGGAAAGAAGCTTTATTTCGACACGCGACTGTCGGCGGACAATACGATCAGTTGTGCCACCTGCCATGATCCGGCGAAAGGATGGTCGGATGCCGGACCCACGAGTTCCGGTATACGTGGCCAGCTCGGCGGACGTCGCGCTCCTCCGGTTGTTAATGCCGCCTACAGTCCATTGCAATTCTGGGATGGTCGTGCTCCGAGTTTGGAGGAGCAGGCAAAGGGGCCGATTCAAAATCCCATTGAGATGGGCAATACCCACGAGGTCATGATCGCTACGCTCAGCAAGTTGACTGGATACACTGAGGAGTTCAAGGCGGTTTTTGGCACTGCCCCGATCACAGTTGACCAAGTTGCACAGGCGATTGCCGGCTATGAGCGCACGATCGTGACGACCGACTCACCCTTTGATCGCTACGTGCAGGGGGATCAGTCCGCACTGACAAGTCAAGAGAAACAGGGACTGGAAATCTTCAACGGCAAAGGCCATTGTTCCTCATGTCATTGGGGCGGTTACTTCAGCGACGGTCGATTCCACAATCTTGGCGTAGCGCCGGTCGGCGGTGCCAAACCGGATGAAGGGCGATTTGCCGTAACCAAGAACGTTGCGGATATGGGCGCCTTCAAGACCCCAACCGTTCGTGACGCCGCTAAACGTGCACCCTACCTGCACAATGGCAGCGAGAAAACGCTGGAGGATGTGGTGATGCTGTATGATCGTGGCGGTGGAACCGATAATACGAACCTTGATCCATTAATGGTGCCATTGGGTCTCTCCAATAGGGAGGTTGCGGCGCTGGTGGCATTCATGAAGCGGGCGGCTGTCAGCACCAATCCATCAGTAGCCGACGAAAAACCGATTCCAGAATCCGAGCTACCCAAGTGAGGGAGGAAATCATGAGAAGACTCTTAGCATTTCTGATGCTTACGACGGTGTTGATCATGCTGCTTCCCGAGACTGGCAGTGCAATTCCGGCATTCGCTCGCAAGCATGGCTTCAACTGTAACATGTGCCATACGTCCTTTGTGAAGCTCAATGACTGGGGACAACGCTTTCGCAACAACGGTTATCAGGTTCCCGGACAGCAAGGACTCGAAAAGAACGTGATCGAGACGGCGCCGCCGATATCGATTCGTACGTCGACTGGAGCGACACTATACCATTCCAAAAAGGAGCATCCCGTTGGATATACCGACGCCGGCAATACAAATGGTTTCGGCGTATATGGTTTTGATCTTCTGGCTGCCGGTGTCCTGCACAAGAACATCTCGTTTCTGTTGATCTATACTCCGCGAGTTGACGAACCAACCTCCGATTACAAAGGCACTGATGCCAGTCAACCGGGTGCGCTTGAGTCGGCAAACATCGTATTTAGCAATCTGGTTCCGGATGCCTTGAATCTGCGCATCGGTAGATTTGAACCGGCGTACCATGCCATTAGCTCAAAGCGTTCTTACTATATCATGCAGCCGTACGAGATTTACTCATATCAAAGTCCGTCCGGCGGATTCAACTATGATGACAATCAGTTCGGTATTGAACTAACCGGTCAGTCCTCAGTGGGCACTCACTACAGTTTTGGAGTAGTCAACGGCTCAGGTCCGCGGCCTGACAACAATAAGACAAAGGATCTGTATCTCACCCTGCATCAGGTGATCGGCAGAGGAGAGGGACAGAGTGCAGGGCAGCGTATCGGTGTGTTCAGCTATCTGGGCTGGCAGCCGACGAGTGTCGGCCTAATTACGGCTCCAACTGGCGAGAATAACGGCACGGATAACAAAGAGCTCTATCGATTCGGTGGTGATGTCAGCTTGAATTGGCAGACCTTCAACCTTCGTGGACTGTTCTTGTATGGCGTTGACAGGAGAGGGCTAAACCCCTTAGAGTACGGCGTGACAGACGACTACAAATACTCCGGCGGCTTCGTGGAATTGGATTATGCCGCTCTGCCAAACAATCGCCTCTTGGCTTCGGCGATGCTCAACTGGGTAGAGCCGCCTTGTTATGACAAGAATAGCCGAATTCGGGCCATTTCCGCTCTGTTGCGCTACTACCTCGGCGACTGGACGGCCGTTAATGTTGCGCTCCACGCGGAGTATACACATAAGCAAACAGGCAAAGTGTTCCCCTTCAAGGAGGACAGTTTCGCTTTGCTTGTTGATTTCGATTTTTAGCGCCGCTCTCTTTCAGCGTGCGCCTTCGGTCCAGCAAGCGCTTCCGTACAGATGGATTCGCGCAAATGCATAACAGCGTCTCCAAGGGCGAGCCAACCCGGCTCGCCCTTCTCAGTTCCGGTGATAGGGTCATCGAATTTTCAACGCAACTTTATCTCGCAACCCACGTATTGATAATCGATTAAACTCGGTCAACCTTTGGAGGTACATCGATGCGCACACTGCCGCTGTTACTGGTTGCTTTCGTCATCTTCGGCGCAGAGCACCTCTTAGCCGAATCCGGCCGACTCTACGGAAAGCTTTTTACTACTGACAATGAAGTCTTTGAGGGGTGGATACGTTGGGACAAAAACGAAGCGTACTGGGATGATCTTATCGACGGTACCTGCGAACAGAAACCCAAGGACGAAACCAAGTACGACAAGGAAAAACGGCATTACCGCAACAAAGAACGCAGGACTACTGTCAGCATTTTCGGACTCAAGTTCGGCGACGAAGGTTCGGTCATAAATCTCAGCGGCTCTTCGACCTGCCAAATTGCCTTCGGGAATGTTCGCACTCTGCTTAATGATGGAGAAGGGGATGGGACACTGGTGCTCAAAACGGGGGACGAAGTGACATTCTCTTCAAGCGCCGATCTTGGCGGCTCGGTACGCGAGATTCTTCTGAGCGACATCAAAGAAGGCGACATCTATTTCGATTGGGAAGATATCGAGAAGATCGACTTCATGAAGGAGCCGAAAGACCCTAGCGATGGTATGGAGCGTCTCTACGGCCGTGTGAGTACCCGGCGCGCCGGCGAGTTCGAAGGTTGGGTCGAGTGGGATGTTGATGAAGTGTTTGGCAAGGACGACCTTGACGGTGAGGAAGATGGCGGACGCACGCGTAAAATTACATTCGACCGCATCACGGCCATTGAGCGACGCTCTTCATCTTCGGCAAGTATTACTCTCAAAGACGGCAAAGAAATGATTCTCCGCAACTCAAACGATGTCAATTCCGAGAACCGAGGTATCGTTGTCAAATCCGCCGAATTTGGCAGAATCAAAGTCTCTTGGGAGGATTTCGAGAGGGTCGAGTTCATACCTGTTCCCACAGCCAAGCTGCCGAGATATCAGGATTTCGATGGCGGCGCGCCGATCAAGGGAACGGTCACGACCGAAGACGGAGCACAGTACAGCGGGCACATTGCGTGGGACGATGACGAAGAATACACTTGGGAGCACATCAATGGTGAGTACAAAGGCATCGAAATGGACATTCCGTTCTCTGCCATTGCTTCCATTGAAAAAAGTTCTCAGCGTGGTGCGACTGTAACTGTCAAGAACGGCAGCAGCTACCTCTTGCGCGGCTCGAACGACGTCGACGAAGACAACAAGGGTATCCTCATCACTCCCGACAACGGCAAAACTGAAGAGGTCGATTGGTATGATTTTGCCAAATTGGTAGTCAAATAGGTTCAGCGCGAGAGAACTGACGTAACACAGAGCAATCTATGGTTGTCCCAAGCACTCGGACGAAATCAACATCGTCAGGTATCTGGAGTACAGGAAGGTTAGCGCTGGCGCTGGCGCTGCTACTCGGCTGTCAGGTCGTGGTTGCGGCTGAAAGCCCGTCGCAAATCGAGTCCTTGCAGGCATACATCAAGGCCCATTCGCAGGCACCGGAAAACTACATTGTCGGCAAGTTCAAGAAATATGACTATATCTTTGTCGGGGAATACCACAAGATCAAGCAGGATCAACTGCTCATTCAGAAGCTGATTCCCGTACTCTATGCCGCCGGCATCTACAATCTGGGGATCGAGTTCGGTAATCATGACTATCAGCCGCAGATCGACAGTATCACCACTGCCAGAGACTATGATGCGAACAAGGCGCGCTGGGTGACTTTCAAACATATTACCTGGTGGGGTTACCTGGAGTATGAAGACCTCTTTCGCGCTGCCTGGCAACTCAACCGATCGCTCCCCGTAGACGCGCGGAAGTTCCGGGTTGTGGCACTTAACTATACGCCTGATTACAGTAAGCTGACTCAAGAGGGGGGTCAGGAGAACTGGAAGCAGGTAATCTACCGGGGTGACCAGGATAGCTATATGGCGAAGATGATCCTCGAGGAATTCGTACACAAGGGCGAGAAGGCATTGATTTACTCCGGGTCGCACCATGCTTTCACAAGTTATCATCAGCCCGTTTGCGAATTCAACCCGTTGAAGTTCTATCGATTTGAAACCGAACGTATGGGCAACATCGTTCACGACTCGCTTCCCGGCCGCGTTTTCAACATCTTTCTGCATTCACCGTGGCAGACAATTCGCGGAGGGAATGACCACGAGTCACCGATGATGGGCATTATTGACACTGCCATGGTTGCTTTCCAGAATCCCCGTTTTGGATTCGACTGCGTGGGTACACCCTTTGGAGAGTTGCGCGACACGCTCGCTTATTACAGCGTCGGCTACAAGGATTTCAAACTCGCTGATTTCTGCGATGGGTATATCTATCAGGGAGACTTCTGCACGCTTGAAGGAGGATCACCGGATACGTTGTTTGTGACTGAGGAAAATCTGCAGGAAGCGATCAAGGGCATAATGACCTGGAAAGGGCAGCAGAACTACAAAACAGTCGCTGATTTCAATGACACGTTCAAGTACTACACCGATCCCGCCGTGTTGTTTCCGGGCTTGTGTGCGGAGAGGAAGAAGTAGCAGAACAAGCCGATGGTATGACCTTGCCAGGTTGGGGTGAAGTAGAGATTGCCCTTCTCCCGGCGGGAGAGGGGCCGGGCTGAGGGATAAACCACAAGATCCGTTTGGGACCCAGCAATCATAGACTCGTGATCTCAAGGCCGAGAGAACTTGATCTACAGAACTTGATGAGTCTCTCACCTATTGTCGTGCCGAAGTGACCGATGGAATCGTCAAAAAAGTGCTTGACGGCGACTTAGAGAGAATGCATGATATGTAATATGAATCACCTTAGTAATGCTGACGGACCTACTACTGTGGAGAGACCGAGTTCGTTAACGGTTTTTGTGTCCATGCCTTTTTCACGAGATTTCGATGACGTGTACAACTTCGGCATCACTCCGATTCGCATTGCATTCCCCGGATGGACGCTGAACGTTGTAAGAGCGGACACCGTGTCACGCGAGGCTCCGGAATTGCGGGGGCACGTAATCAGTCTTCTGATACATGCAGATCTCGTCATCGCCGACATTACTGGTAACAACATAAACGTCATATACGAGATCGGCTACGCCAATGGTAGGCAAAAGAAAGTGATTCTGATATCTAGTAAGGACGAACCCGTGCCATCAACTTTGCAGGGACTCCTTTATCTAAAATATGACAAAACTGATCCGGTGAAGCTGATGAAGCTGACTTCGGACCTGGTTGCTGCGATAGCATCAATACTAAGGCAATTCTCAGAGGATCGGCTTAGAGGACTTGAACCTGGAGCGAAGCGAATTTACTGGTCCCAGCGACCCGAGGCTATAAAGCATCGGCCAGAACTACCCAAACCGGCGGCAGAATATCGAGACCTTGCCAAGGCCTCCCGTGATCGAGGGATGCTGGAGGAAGCCGCTGAGTATCTCATAAGAGCCCGCGCAACCGCAAATCACTACTGGGAAGCGACGTACGATCTCGCTTTTGTTCGGTCAAGACAGAAGTTTGAAGAGGAAGCACTTGAGCTAGCCGATGAGGCACTTGACTGGGCTTTGCGCGGGCGAGACTACGTCTGTGCGTACAAATGCCGCACACTATCAGCCGGAATCTATTACAGATCAGGAAGATTGCCCGAAGCCGTAGCCCATGTCAGGCTCGCATACTTCTTTAGTCACCTACTCCAGTGCACGCAGGATGGCAATGAGGAGGTGCATGAACCCCATGTGATAACGATCCTTAATCGATGGCTTTATGAAGGCTCCAAATGCGGGGATTCTGGCGCCGAAGCCATCCTATTGGAAGAGATGCAACTGCATCCCGACTATCGTCAGGTGCAGTCAAAAGTTGAAGACGAACTCCAGCGGCGCGCCAGCATGCCAAGGGGTCCAGAAGGAAACGGTCAAGACTATGCCAAGTAACAAAAGCCTCCTAACGGGTATAGCCATGTCATTGGCTATTCTGGGTCTAGTGCCTAGTGCGAGAGCATCTGTGCAGGGACATGTCGAGCATCCGACAGGGGCGACACATAGTACCGCTGCTCAAGTAGACCAGCAATCTGAGCTGTCGGCAGAGGCTACTCTAGATATTGGTCATGTCGATATAGAATGATGAATTGGGCTCTCGTCGTTTCTTGATACAGCCTTGTCTCGTGGTCAAGTAAGACAGGGGATACCGTTTGCGAAGTGTGGTTTGTGTTAGTCTTTGTAGATCAAACCGACTTGCCGCCTGACCTGCTGGATTCCTGCTCCCCGATGAGGTCGGGGACATGCTTCGCACGGATGCTCACCCCTCACCCCAACCCCTCTCCCACCGGGAGAGGGGAGGCATACTCGAAGCGGTTTAGAGGGCACGCCTTAGGTCGACAGACCCTCGTGATTCCTTTCACAAACTCCCCGGATTTTGTTTGACTCTAATGCTATCTTCCGCGATATTGTTACTTAGTAAGATGCCCTCTTCAGGTCGGCATGAACTATTACGCCGACAGGAAGAAGGCAGTTATAATTTTAGGATGCGAGGCAAAAGACTATGAGTATTAGCCAGCTTGCGCGCGAGATTGCCGAATCACCAACTCTGAAGCTAAATGAGGAGGCGCAAGACCTTCGTGACCGAGGTGAAGCGGTCATTCATTTGGGCGCAGGAGAACCGAAAACCAAGATTCCTTTCGAGGCCATGTTGAGTACCGCCGCCCAACTTGCCACAGCCGAAGTCCGTTACACTCCGACCGAGGGTATCGGTTCGTTGCGGAGAGCGATTCTGCGCTACATGGAGGAGAACTACAACAAGGTCCTGGGCAAGGACAACGTTATCGTCTCCAATGGCGCCAAA